>CAMZEW010000162.1:0-2571 GCA_947305875.1 uncultured Lachnoclostridium sp. | reverse complement strand
ATTAAGAGGTCCTTATGGTAAAGTTTATCGAAGCCCTTCAGGAGGGCGATATCAGCGAAGCGGCCGCGGTGCTTTGGCCGTTCGTGATGAAACTGATTGTCGCGGTTGTGATGTTCCTGATCGGAAGGAAGATCATCAGCTGGGTCAAAAAGGTGATTGTAAAGGCCGTTACGCCGCGGCTTGAGCCGGCGGTGTCCGGTTTTCTGCAGAGCGTGGCGGGCGTGCTTTTGAACCTCGTTCTGATCTTTGCGATTGTGGAGTATCTCGGGTTCTCGACCGCATCGCTTGTGACGGTGCTCGGCTCTGCCGGGCTTGCCATCGGCCTTGCGCTTCAGGGAAGCCTTTCAAACCTTGCGGGCGGCGTGCTGCTGCTTGTGAATAAGCCGTTCTCCATCGGCGATTACATCGTTGCGGGAACGCTTGAAGGAACGGTCCGTCACATCGGCATCTGCTATACGAAACTGACGACGCCCGACAACCGGACGGTCATTCTTCCGAACGGAAACCTGAGCAACTCGAATCTCGTAAATGTTTCCGCGGAGCCCGAACGGAGAGTGGACATCGTCGTTCCGGTTTCGTACGAAGATGATATCCGCGAAGTACGGAAGATGCTTCTTTCGCTTACCGAGAAGGACGAGCGGATATTAAAGGATAAAACCGTCGAGGTTTACACGAAGGAATTCGGAGAGGACAGCATCAACATCCTGTTCCGGTTCTGGGTGAAGAAAGAGAATTACTGGCCGTGCTTTTTCGAGATGCAGGAGAGCATCCGGTACGGCATCCTTGAGAACGGATTCACGATTCCGTTCCGGCAGGTGGATGTTTCGATTAAGAATCCCGACGCGAAATGACATAACTACATGAGAAGACAGGAGCCATTATGGAACGTTTAACGGAAATCTTCGGAATGGATGTTTTTAATGAGACCGTGATGAAGGAGCGGCTTCCCGAGGAAGCCTTCCTTGCATGGAAGAAAGCGATGGAGGACGGCGAGCCTTTAGGACGCGACGTTGCCGACATCATTGCGGGAGCAATGAAGGAGTGGGCGATTGAGCGCGGCGCGACGCACTACACGCATTGGTTCCAGCCTCTTACCGGCATCACGGCCGAAAAGCATGACTCCTTTATTACGCCGGCTCCGGGCGGAAAGGTATTGATGGAATTCTCCGGCAAAGAGCTGATTAAGGGCGAGCCGGACGCTTCCTCGTTCCCGAGCGGCGGACTCCGCGCGACGTTCGAAGCACGCGGTTACACGGCATGGGACTGCACGTCCCCGGCATTCCTCCGGGAAGACGCCGCAGGCGTTACGCTCTGTATCCCGACGGCTTTCTGTTCGTATACCGGTGAAGCACTCGACATGAAGACGCCGCTTCTCCGTTCGATGGAGGCGGTCAGCAAGCAGGCGGTCCGGATTGTGCATCTGTTCGGACAGAACGACGTCAAGAAAGTGGACTGCTCGGTCGGAGCGGAGCAGGAATATTTCCTTGTGGACCACAAGTCCTATATGGAGCGTGAGGATCTGATCTTCACCGGAAGCACGCTCTTCGGCGCACGTCCGCCGAAAGGACAGGAGATGGACGACCACTACTTCGGAAGCCTGAAGGAGCGTGTTGCGTCCTTTATGAAAGAATTAAACCGCGAGCTCTGGAAGCTCGGCATCTACGCGAAGACGCAGCACAACGAGGCGGCGCCCGCACAGCACGAGCTCGCGCCGATTTATACATCCGCGAACATCGCGACCGACCACAACCAGCTGATTATGGAGTGCATGAAGAAGGTGGCAAAGCGCCACGGTCTTGAGTGCCTCCTGCATGAGAAGCCTTTTGCCGGCGTGAACGGATCCGGAAAGCATAACAACTGGTCGCTTGTGACCGATACCGGAAAGAATCTTCTGAACCCCGGCAAGACACCGAATGAGAACATTCAGTTCCTTTTGTTCCTTTCAGCGGTTCTCGAGGCGGTTGACACGCACGCGGACCTCCTTCGTCTTTCCGCCGCAAATCCCGGAAACGATTACCGTCTCGGCGGCAACGAAGCGCCGCCGGCAATTATCTCCGTATTCCTCGGCGAACAGCTTGACGATGTGGTGACGCAGCTCATCGAAACCGGTGAGGCGGCGCGCCTTAAGAAGGTCGGAAGACTGTATACCGGCGTTTCGACGCTTCCGTCCATCGGGCGTGACGCGACCGACCGGAACCGGACAAGCCCGTTCGCATTTACCGGCAACAAATTCGAATTCCGTTCGGTAGGTTCTTCGATGTCGATTGCGGACGCGAACACCGTTCTGAATACGATTGTGGCGGATACGCTGCAGAAGTTTGCGGACATCCTTGAGAAGGCGCCCGACGTCGACCAGGCGGTTCATAACCTGATTAAAGACTCCCTTGCGGAGCATGAGCGGATTATCTTCAACGGCAACGGCTATGCGCCCGAGTGGGTTGAGGAAGCTGCGCGCAGAGGACTGCCGAATCTCCGTTCCATGGTAGACGCGATTCCCGCGCTTACAACCGAGAAGGCAATTGAAGTATTCGCAAGACAGAACGTTCTGACGGAAGCGGAACTTCTGAGCCG
>CAMZEW010000161.1:0-2605 GCA_947305875.1 uncultured Lachnoclostridium sp. | reverse complement strand
GCACTCTGTCTGGTGCTGGTGTTCCTTCTGACGGCCTGCGGTGATTCGTCGGAAACCGTGAAGCGCGGCAAGAAGAGAGCGACCGAGTCCACGCAGAAGAAGGACAAGGATAAGGACAAAGACAAGGATAAGGATAAGAAGACACCGACGCCGACGCCGGAGGAACATCTTCAACTGACCCTGTGGACGAACGTGCCGGAAAGTGATTCTTACTATCCGGCATACAGCAGGGCGCTTCGCGATATGAAGGAGCGGTATCCGGATATCGACGTCACCGTGGTAGCCACGCAGAACGAGGATTATAAGTTTAAGCTGAAATCGGCCATGCAGAGCAATACCGTCGCCGATATCTTCTATACATGGTCCGGCACGTTACTGGAAGATTTCGTCAACGATGGCAAAGTGTATTGTCTCGACGATATGTACCGGAACTATAGTGACAGGCTGCCGGAGAAGATGTGCCGTAACTCCACATTTGACGGAAAGAAATACGGCATTCCGC
Source organism: uncultured Lachnoclostridium sp. (assembly GCA_947305875.1). Classification (GTDB taxonomy): domain Bacteria; phylum Bacillota; class Clostridia; order Lachnospirales; family Lachnospiraceae; genus ISDg. The sequence goes on along the minus strand of CAMZEW010000161.1, from coordinate 2,103 downwards.
TCAATATGAGCGTTGTTACGCTGTATGCGAATATGGATCTGTTAAGACGCGTCGGATATGAGGAAGTACCGACGAATTCGGAAGACTTCTTTGATTTGTGTGACAGGCTCATAGACCAGGGCATCACGCCTTTCGGCTGCGGCGGAAGGGACTATGACATCTGGTGCATTATGGAATACCTGGAATCGCTTATGGTTAAGTCCGCCGGTGCGGCCACGATGGATGCCGTCATGCGGGGAAACGCATCGTGGAACAACGAAGATATCGCCTGGGCCGTGGATCTGTTCGAGGCCATGCTTTATTACAACTACTTTGACGAGGCGGACAGAGACCGCGGTAATGATGAGGTAAAAGCCGATTTTATGAACGGGAAGTACGCCTTCTACCAGAACGGATCCTGGAACTGTGCGGATTTGGCGTACAGCTCTCAGGATATTCAGGCATGTGAATTCCCGGTACTGGATCCGACTCTCTCAAAAAGAGGGCAGTTCGTCGGCGGACCGAACGATACATTTGCCGTTTCCGCCAATTCGAAGCATCCCGAAATCGCTGCGCAGTATGCATACGAACTGGCGCAGCTGATCAGCACGTACGCATATCTTGACGGTGCGGGGATTCCTGCCTGGAAGATTGATGTGGACGATTCAAACGTCAATTATCTGACGCGCCAGGTCTGTGAAATGGTTGCGGATTCGGACTATCTTGTTCTGTACGGAGACAACCTTCTGCAGACAGATGTTTATGAGACTTATTACAGGGAAGTCAAAAAAGTGTTCAACGGAGAAATTGACGGCGATCAGTTTGTCGAAGATATGATGAGAGCCGCCTGGTAAAGCCTATACGAAAGTGAGGGAAGCGAGAATGAAAAGAAAACTGTTAAGCATTATCCTTGTATTCGTTTTTGTTCTGTCTGCCTGCGGAAGAACGGAGGAAACCGTTAAGCGGGGTAAGAAGAGAGATATCGACGCCGGGAATATATCCCGCGATAAGGACAAAGATAAAGACAAGGATAAGAAGACTCCGACGCCGACTCCGACCAAGGAAGAGAAGAAGACGCTCCGCCTGTGGACGACTGCCGCGGAGGGGGACGCTTATTATTTCGCCTACGAGCAGGCAATCGAAGAATTAAAACATATATTTCCGGACGTAGATGTGATCGTGGAAAGATCCTACAGCGACGAGTACAAAATGAAGCTGAAGGTGGCCATGCAGAACAATGACGTCGCCGACATCTTCTATACATGGTCCTGCTCGTTCCTCGGGGATTTCGTGGACATGGGCAAGGTTTACTGTCTGGATGACATGTATCAAAACTACCGGTACGAGCTCCCGGAGGTAATGTGCCGGTACACGAACTATAACGGAAAGCAGTACGGCATTCCCATCACGTTGAATGTCGTTACGCTGTTTGCCAATATGGACCTCCTGAAGCAGGTCGGTTACACTGATATTCCTGCTACCTATGAAGATTTTGTTCGCTGCTGCGACGCGCTCTTGGCAAAAGGTATCACGCCGTTCGGCATGAGCGGCGCTTCGAACCAGGAATGGTGCATTTCGGAATACCTGGAACCGATTATGGTTAAGACTGCCGGCGCGAAGACGATGGACGACATCATGCAGGGAAAAGCATCCTGGAACAATAAGGATGTCGAGGAGGCTGTTCAGATCTTTTTAAACTTTCTGAATAAGGGCTACTTTGATTCGGATGATTTCTGGGCCTACAATGACGAGGTCAAGTATAAGTTCTTGGACGGCCAGTATGCGTTTTATCAGAACGGCTCCTGGAACTGCTCGGAATTTTCCGATTGCGGGCTGAATATAAAAGCGGCGGAATTCCCCGTAGTCAATTCGGCCAAATCAAGGCTCGGCCAGCTCGTCGGAGGACCCACTGACGCGCTTGCCGTTTCCCAGAACGCGAAGGATCCGGAGCTTGCGGCCGAATATGCTTATGAGCTTGCAAAACGGGTCAGCAAGTACGGATATCTTTACGGAATCGCTCTTCCGGCTTGGAATATCAATTATGATGACAGCGAGCTCGGTTACCTGACGCGTCAAATGGCACGGGAGGCCGCGGACGCCGATTATCTTGTTCTGTTCGGCGAC
>CAMZEW010000160.1:0-2677 GCA_947305875.1 uncultured Lachnoclostridium sp. | reverse complement strand
GTCGAAACGTCATCGAGTGTGCCGTTGAAATTCATCAGGATGTTCGGGTGATCCTTTTTGGTGCCGATGGAGTAAGCGCCGCCGGATTTGCCGACGTTCGGGTACACGTCCACCCAGCGGTCCGCGAGTCCCTTCTTCACGACGTTCACATAGTCCTCGCCGAGAGGGGCAACCGCCTCGAGAAGCAGCGCCTTCGCCTCCTCGTAGGTGTAAGTCTTGTTGATGTCCTTCACAAGCGGCGCGTAAACGTCGTAGTAGTGCAGCTCCGAAAGTCCGAGCAGCTTCTTACGAAGCGCGACGTAGCGGTACATGAGCGGCATGAACTCGTGAATCGTCTCGATGAGGCTGTCGTAAACGCTTACCGGGATGTTGTTCGAAGCAAGCGAATAAGCTACCGAAGACGGGAAATGCCGCAGTTTCGCGTGCACCGCGTCCGACTTCACCTGCGTCGCGTACATCGTCGCGAACGTGTTGTTATGTCCCTTGTACGTCTTATAGTAGCTGCGGAACGCCGCCTCACGGATGGCACGGTTCTGATTGCGCTGCAGGAGAATGTAGTTGCTCTCGGTCAGCTCAATCGTCTCGCCCTCCTTCTCAGGGTCCGGAATCGCGTCAAATGTGAAGTCCGCATCCGTCAGCATCTCCGCGATGTCGCCGAACGACCCCGTAACCTCACTGAGGGACGCAAGAATCGCTTCCTCGGGAGCGCTTAAAGTGTTCGCACGGGTGCGGATGGTGTTCTCAAGAACGTGGCGGTAAGGCTGCAGGCATTCAGCCTCCAGATAAGTCTTCAGCACGTCCTCGGGAAGCGCGAGAATCTCGGGCTCAAGGAACGAAACGACGCTTGCCAGTTCCACGTAACGCGTTGTGGAGCGCGAGTACATGCTCTGCGCGGCATCCTGCCGGTTGTCCTCGGTCTTTCTTTGGAACGCGTAGCCGCTGAGCCGTTCGATCTTCTCAAACGTCGTGTACATCAGGTCATAGAATTCCCGGAGCCGTTCCGGCGACTGACCAAGCGTTCCGGGGTAAGCAAGGAACTGCTCCGCAAGCCCTTCGGTCTTAGCAAATTCCTGCTCCCAAACCTCGTCCGAAGCATAGATCGGTGTCAGGTCCCACAGATCCTGCGGGTTGATATCTTTTCTTTCTTTTAATGTTTCAGCCATAAGGAAACCTCCCAATACATATTGCTTCTCTATGATATCTCATTTTGCGCGGTTTTTCAAGAAAAGACGGGGAGGAGTTTTGTGCCGGAGGAGCGAAATAATGCGTGCAAAAACAATCGGTTTCTGTTACTATGAATATAATGGGCAGTTGCCCATATGTGACAGTGAAATCAACAGAGAGGAGTCTTAACCATGTTTTTAATCCGTCTTAATGATGCAGAGAAGAAGTGCTTCTACCGTCTTGCGCAGATTGCCGCGGCGATCAACGGCAAGATCGAGCAGGAAGAGTCCTACTATCTCGAGTGCTTCCGCCAGGAGATGGCTCTGGAGGAAAATGCCATCGCCGGAATCGAGAATCTCACGGAAGAGGAAATTGTCAAGACTCTTTCGGATTGTGAGCCTTCGCATAAGCGCATTGTGATGTTCGAGATTATTGCGTTTTTGAATGTTGACGGCGCATTTGACGAAGAAGAGGAAGTATTTACGATCGGTTTTGCGAAGCTGATCGGCTTCGATGATAAGGAAACAAGACGTCTGATCGGCCTTGTGGAAAGATACGTGGGATGCCTTGCAGACATTGCAGCATCGATTTTCTAGGGCATGAACCGGATTGAGATAACCGATATCAACGCGCCGGAGCTTGACGTATTCGCGAGAATTTCCGAGGCGCAGCTGTTCCGGTATTTTGAGCCTGCGACGGGGATTTTCCTCGCGGAAAGCGCTTATGTGGTGATTCGCGCCCTGGAGGCCGGCTATGAGCCGCTTACGATGCTTTTAGAGACCGGCCGCATAGAGACCGAGGGCAGGCCTGTTTTCGAGGCAATTGAGCGAATCTGGGGCGCTGAGAAGCTCAATTCCATGCCGGTGTACACCGCGGACCACGCAATCGTTACGCAGCTCACCGGCTATGCGATGGTGCGCGGGCTTTGGATGACGCTTCGAAGAAAACCGGAGATTCCCGTGGCGGAATTCTGTCAGGGCAAGAAACGCATCACCGTGCTTTATGACGTCATGAATCCGACCAATGTCGGAGCGATTGTCCGTTCCGCCGCAGCGCTCGGGATGGACGGGGTGCTCCTTACGCATGCGTCCGTAGACCCGCTCACAAGGCGTTCCGCGCGCGTCAGCATGGGAACCGTCTTTCAGATTCCGTGGACGAAAGCGGGGCGGGAGGAGTCAGAAGGGACTGCCCTGATTGAGACGCTTCAGTCTTACGGATTCAAGACCGTTGCCATGGCGTTGACCGAAGATTCAACGAGTGTCGACAACGAAGAAATCCGTTCCTGCGAGAAGCTTGCCGTCTTCATGGGAACCGAAGGCACCGGACTTCCGAAGGAAGTCATCGCGGCCTGCGACTACCGCGTCATGATCCCGATGTACCACGGCGTAGATTCCCTGAACGTGGCCGCCGCCAGCGCCATCAGCTTCTGGGAGCTGATGAAGTAAGGGAGCGGGGCGGTTTGACACGGGGTTGGGAGGTCGGAGCGGCCTCTGGCGGGCATAGTGCGGCTTTA
>CAMZEW010000159.1:0-2693 GCA_947305875.1 uncultured Lachnoclostridium sp. | reverse complement strand
AGGAGCTCATGGCCAAGAAAGGCGCTTATTACAAGTTATATATGAGCCAGTGGGAATAAGATTTGTTCGAAAAAAAGCGGGACATCGCTCTTGGTGCGATGTCCCTTTTGCTTGCGTTCGTTGACGGCCGATATCCGTCAAATGTGATTATGCGCGTCCGCGCTTCTTCGCGGTATAAATGCATCCCCCGAGAAATAACACGAGAATACCGCCGCAGATGAGAAAAACCCAAACCTTTTTATCTGCTCCCTTAGCTGTTCCTTCTGCCGCGTTTTCGGAAGCCCTTTTCAGGACCGGTTCTCCAAAGTAATATGTCTCATCCTCGTTTAAACCCTCTATTTCAAGCATCTCTAATATGCCAACAAGGTCGTTCGCCGAATAGATGCTTCCGTTCGTCAACGCAGGTGCCCCGTTCGTGTCACGCAAATCAGAGTACGGAATCAGAAACTCTCCTTCTGCCGTTTCAAAGAAATAGAATAAAGTGCGATACATATAGCACATCAGGAAGTCCTCCCTGATAATGCTCTGTCGGTTTATCCCCGCATTTTGGAGAATCCAGTCAATGTCATCCTGCGAAACGAGATATTTTCCCATTCCGGCACTGTTAGCCGGTCCGTACAAGGATCCTACATATTCCACTCCGTTTCCGTTCTTAATCAACGTAAGCACGCACAGGGTGTCCCCGTCCTGTACCGGAACAAGATATTGCCACAAATCGCTGTAACAGGATGTTATGCTGCCACCCGCGCGATATTGTGCTACCATATTGTTTTTCAGGCTGTTAACCCATTTGATTTTGCCGGTCAATATAGAATCCGGCTGAAAGTTACTAAGGCCTACAAACTCCTTGTTTACGCTATCACTCGCTATATACGAGACAATGGCCCGGATATCGTCTTCATAATCCTCCGGCTTATCCGTCGCCGTAGCATTTCCCGCCCCTGCCAGGCACATTACTCCGGCAAGCAGGATTGATACGATTTTCCATTTCATACAACCCCCTCCTTTCTTTGCTCCTCAAAACCCTTCCGTGCAAACCCGATCTAACGAAAATGGAACTCACACGCTTCCGTGAACAACACGCTTCCGTCGCCTGAACACATCAGAAGAATGACGGGATAGGTTATTTCTTCCGTTCCCCCATCCGTCAGCACTCGCTTAACACGCTCGATTACCCGCCGATCTTCCTCGGTTTCATGCGTTCCGTCCCCTGAAGTCATATAATAAAGCTTTATTGCACCGCTCTCCGTCCGACATTGCGCCGGTTCCAACCCTTCAGACAGCAATACTTCTTTAATGGTCTCCTCCACATCGCCCGGCTGGGTTTCCTGATTTCCCGAATACTTTATATTACTCTCCTTTTCATCTTTTTGCCTCATCGCATGAGAGATTCCCAAGATTGTCCCGGCAGCGAGAAGGATTAAAAGAATTCCGACCGATAATGCTTTAATAAATGTTTTGCCTGTCTTTTTATCATTCTGTCTGTCTTGTTTTTTCTCCCGAACAGGTATCCAAACGGATGTCGGTTTCCCCGCCGGATTCGGATTATCACCAATGTCCTCGAACCATTCGATGACTCTCTCGGAATCCGGTTGGTATTCCGAATACTTTTCAAGCCGCTCACGTGATTCCCGGATAACCGTGTTGACAGATTCCCCGGAACTCACGCCGGCGCCGTCAAACACCGCCCAATATGCGGCTTCCATCGAAACCGTCTCCACCCCTTCCGGCAGCTCTCCGCCGGAAAACCTTCCGGCCAACATATAAGAAGTCTTCCCCTTTTTCTGCTCCAGTATAATTCCGTATTCCCCTATGGCATTTTCCCAAACGAAATCACGCAAAATGGTTTCCTCTTGGTTGCCTGTACCGCTTTCACGGCCATTTTCCTGAAGGAACCTTCTTCGGACTTCCTCTCGGAAAGACTCTTCTTCCTCTGAACTATCGGATGACAATTCTCTGACGAATCCGACAAATACCATGCGCCCTTTTCTCAGAATTTTGAAATTCGGCCCGCTTCCTCCTAAAACCTTCATTTCGATTGTTATTGGGAGAAATTGCCTTATTCCCGGATACTCCCCTCCCGTTTCCTTTCTGGCGGCAATGGGACTTACTCCGTGAAATCTGGTAAAGGCTTTCGTAAAGCTTTCCTGCGATTCATATCCGTAACAAAACGCGATGTCGGAAATCTTGCGGTCCGTCTTACGTAATTCAAGCGCCGCTTCATATAGCCTTCTGTTTCGAATATATTCCCCGACGGAATATCCGGTCAAAATATGAAACCCCTTTTGTAAATATGGCTCCGACAGAAACAGTTTGTCCGCAACTTCCTGCGGCCCGCTCACTTCAAGCAGATTTGCCTCAATGTAATCGATTGCATCATGAACATACGGCAACCATTCCACTTACGTTTCCTCCGTTTTCTTTCATTCCCCGATATAAGCATACCACATTTCGGGTTGTTTTTCCTGTCTGTAAAAAAACACTTTTGTCTTTATCGGCTGCCGAAAACAGGAAAGACCGCTGTTGCGAACCGAAAGAGCCCGAATGAATCGGTCAAGCAAAACCGATCTATCGCCTCTCTTCCGTTCCGCAACAGCGGTCCTTCGATGTTTTTATTTTCTTGTGTCAATTTCAGACCGGCGTTACAAGTCCGTCCTCGGCGATTACGATCTTGTTGCCGGAAATCTTCAGCA
>CAMZEW010000158.1:0-2788 GCA_947305875.1 uncultured Lachnoclostridium sp. | reverse complement strand
TGGATGCCGGCGTATGCCGTGTGGAGAGCCGTATCTGCATTCTTCACAAGAACATCCCGAACGTTCTCAGTCAGTTTACGGGCGCCGTTGCCGGTCTCAACATCGAGAACATGTACAACAAGAGCAGAGGCGACTACGCCTACAGCGTTCTTGACGTATGCGGCAAGATTGCCGATTCGATGATTGAGCGGATTAAGAGCGTAGAGGGCGTTCTGAAAGTCAGAGTGCTGTAATAACGAAACCGGGGGAAGACCGATTTGGCCAGTAGTGAGAAAAGCGTTAAAGAACTGATTGCCATCTGCGATGAGATTTGCAATACTATATGCCGCTATAACGTAGGCGCCGTGCTCTGTCTCGGTACGCCTTTAAAGACGCTTCTCCATAAGGAGATGGCGGAGTTTGGCATCTATCTGATGGATGCGGACGGCGTTATCACGGCGGAAGAGCAGAATCTGATCCGTGAGAATCTTGACCTGATGTTCACGATCAATGAAATGCGGACGCTTCGGTCCCAGCTGAACCAGCCGACGAGTTCGTTCGGTTCGACGAGGCCGAAAGCGCTTAAGTATTTCATCCTTGCGGATGCCGGGAAGAAGATTCCGCACGACCCTTACATGGGGCAGAACGCACAGATCCTGGTTGACAGCTACAAGGCGTTCGGTCAGCTGATTCTCGCTTCGCAGGAGAAAACGGACGAGAAGCAGGTGTCCCGCATGAGCCAGTACACGCAGATGCTCGAAACCTTCTTAAAGGAGTACGGCGTCTTCTATACGAACCAGTTTAAGGTGATTCGTGCGAAGCAGATTGTGCCGCAGAATTCAGGCGCGGATGTGACGAGCGCCGAGGACGTTGAGAAGGTTCTTGAAGAACTCAATGCCCTGGTCGGTCTTGAAAGCGTCAAAGCGGACGTTTCGTCGCTTGTGGATCTGATCCGCGTACAGAAGATGCGCGAGGCGATGGGAATGAAGTCTGCGGACATCAGTAAGCACATGGTATTTTTCGGAAATCCCGGTACCGGCAAGACGACGGTTGCGAGAATGCTTTCAAAGATATACCGCGGGCTCGGCGTACTGTCGGGCGGCCAGCTTGTCGAAGTGGACCGCGGCGGACTTGTGTGCGGCTATGTCGGACAGACCGCCATCAAGACACAGGAAGTGATAGACAAGTCGATTGACGGCGTGCTGTTCATCGATGAGGCTTATACGCTGAACGTCGGCAAAGGCGAGAACGACTTCGGACAGGAAGCGGTCGAAACGCTCTTAAAAGCGATGGAAGATAACCGTGACCGTCTGATTGTCATCGTTGCGGGTTACACCGAGCCGATGGAGAAGTTCATTGAGAGTAACCCCGGACTGAAGTCCCGTTTTAACAAGTATATCCGTTTCAACGATTACACCCCTGAGGAACTGATTCAGATTCTCGAGGGAATGTGCAAGGGCAAGGATTATGTTCTGAGTCCCGAAGCGCGTGAGGTGGCCGTTCAGTACTTTGAGGACCGTGTGGCGAGCAAGGCTGAGGATTTTGCCAATGCCCGTGAAGCGCGAAACTACCTGGAGAAAGCCATCACGAATCACGCAACGCGTGTCGTTAAGATGAAGGATCCGGACAAGAGCGTGCTTTCGACGCTTGTGGCGGAGGATCTTGTAAGCATTACGGCAGCAAGCATATGTTAGTACAAACCGGGGGACTGTGATTTGCAGTCCCCCTTTTTACGACTGCAGCCGGTTATCGTTTTAGCTTTGCGAAGGCGTTGCAGCCGGAACTGTTACATTTTCCGGAGGAGAGTATGGAAACACGAGTGGCATTGATGAGTATTCTGGTAGAGGAGTCGGAAGGGCATCCGACCGACTCGGTACGGCAGCTGAATGAACTACTGCATGTGTACGGGCAGTACATTATCGGGCGGATGGGGATCCCGTACAGGGAGAAGCACGTAAACATCATCAGTATCGCGATGGATGCGCCGCAGGACGCTATTTCGGCGCTTTCCGGAAAGATCGGGCGCCTGACGGGTGTGACCGTGAAGACGACGTACACGAAGTAGCGGCGCGGAGTTTTCACCGGAAATCCGGAAGAGAAGTGAGTGGTATTTTCGTATAAGAGGGCAGAAGGTTTTTGTGTTTATTTCATGAAAACGGTTGAAAACAGAGATTTCTTGTGATAAACTGTGAGATGTAGTAATGAAAACTACATCTCACAGTTATTAAGTTTGAATCGAGGCGAGATATGGTGAAACGTACGCCGCTGGCGGAAAGAGAGTTTCTGGATTATACAAAGGGTGAAGAAATCTTCAACATGGTGACGCATATCGTCGGTGCGGCGATTGCGATTGCCATAACGGTTCTGTGCATTGTCATGGGAGCAAGCCACCACAATCCGTGGGCGGTTGTCAGTGCGGCAATTTACGGAAGCACGATGATTATCATGTTCACAGTTTCTTCCGTTTATCACGGGCTTCATAAGAATATGGGGAAGCAGGTCATGCGTGTCATCGACCACTGCGACATCTACTTCCTGATTGCCGGAACCTACACGCCGATTGTTCTCACGGTGCTTCGCCCGGCATATCCGGTGCTTGCGTGGACGATCTTCGGAATCGAGTGGGGCTGCTGCTTCTTCGCGGCGACGCTTAAGGCAATTGATGTCGACCGCTATAACATTTTCACGTTTATCCTCTATGTCACGATGGGCTGGGCCATTATCTTCGCGGTCAAGCCGGTCATCGAAGTGATGACATGGAACGGATTCCTGTGGACTACGCTGCGCTGGAAATGTGGAAACTGGGCGG
>CAMZEW010000157.1:0-2848 GCA_947305875.1 uncultured Lachnoclostridium sp. | reverse complement strand
CTCGGCTTCATGCCGAAGGAGATGGCAAGCGGCGACAATACGATTTTCTACTGGAGAGGTAATACGACTCCTCCGAAGGAGTATAACGACTGGACGGAGCTTGTCACGGTTACGCTTTCGCATCTTGTGAAGCGCTACGGCGAGCAGGTTTACGACTGGCCGATTGAGGTCTGGAACGAGCCCAACCTTCCGGGATTCTGGAAGGATGCGGACATGGACGAGTACTTTAAGCTGTTTAAGCTCACATTTCTCGCGATTAAGAAGCTTGACAAGCGGTTTCGTGTCGGCGGTCCGGCCATCTGCGGCGTGAAGGACAAAGAATGGATGAAGGCGTTCTTCGATTTCTGCAAGAAGGAAGGACTGAAGCCCGATTTTGCGACGCGCCATCACTATACGACCGAGATGCCGAAATTCGACGGACATTATGTATATCAGCAGCTGTCTGACCCCGAGCTCGGTTTTGAGAACCTGCAGGGCTCCCGCGACATCATCGATTCCTACAAGGAATTCAAGGGGCTTGAGATGCACCTGACGGAATTCAACACGTCGTATTCGCCGCTGAATCCGCTTCACGACACCAATGAGAACGCGGCTTACCTTGCCTACCAGCTTGAGCGCCTCGGCGAGACGTCTTATTCCTATTCCTACTGGACGTTCGGTGACGTATTCGAGGAGAACGGCGTTCCGTTTTCGCTGTTCCACGGCGGATTCGGTCTCGTGGCGCACGGCTGCATCCCGAAGCCGACGTTCTGGACGTTTGCGTTTTATAAGCGGCTGCAGGACGATGCCGCGGAGTGCATCTACAAGGGTAAGAACGCGGTTATCGTAAAGACCCGCGACGGCGGTTACGAGGGCATCTTCTGGAACATGTCGGACAGTGAAACACTTCCGGTAAATGTGAAGTTTCCCGCCGAAACGAAGGAGTACACGGTAATCAGCGAAACCGTTGATCCGGTAACCACGAACCCGCAAAAGGCATGGCATGATCTCGGCGAGCCGAAGAATCCTTCGAAGGAACAGACGGAGCTGATCCGCAAGTTCGCTTATCCGTTCAGCGAGAGCGGCATTCTTACGAAGAGCCGCGGCGGAAAGGTCACATTTGACGCGGAAATCCGCCCGCACGGCGTCCGCTTTGTATCGATCAAACCGAGGGAATTCGAGGGTGACCGCGGCTTTACATACGGACGGAGAGAATAGTTTATGGGTGCATATCGGAAGAAGGAATACCGGAACGTATTCTTGGAAATCGGGAAAAGCAAGGAAGAGATTCAGGCCAAGCTTCGTACTGCATGGGAGACGTTCTTCTATGATGAAACCGAGCGCATCTATCATGAAGCGGGAGAGGACATGGGGTATCTTGAGGATACCGGGAATTTCGACGCCCGGACCGAAGGCATGTCCTACGGCATGATGATGTGCGTACAGATGGACCGGAGGGAAGAGTTCGACCGCATCTGGAAGTGGGCGAAGACATACATGTATATGGATTCCGGCGAGAACGAGGGTTACTTCGCGTGGTCCTGCAAGACCGACGGAACGAAGAATGCGTACGGTCCCGCGCCTGACGGCGAGGAATTCTTCGCAATGGCTCTGTTCTTTGCATCCCACCGCTGGGGCGACGGCGAGGGTATCTTCAATTACAGCCTTGAGGCGCAGGAGATTCTAAGAGCTTGCCTGCATAAGGGCGAGAACGGAAGACCGGGAACGACGATGTGGAACAAGGAGAACGGACAGATTCTGTTCGTGCCGGGAAGCCCGTTCACCGATCCGTCGTATCATTTGCCGCACTTTTACGAACTGTTCGGCGAGTGGGCATATGAGGAGGACCGGGCGTTCTTTAAGCGCGCGGCGCAGGTGAGCAGAGAGTATCTTTCGAAGGCGTGCCACAAGGAAACCGGCCTTAACAGCGAATACGCGAATTTCGACGGAACGCCGATGGATAAGCAGCTTCCGTGGGGCAACTTCGGAACGTTCTTCAGCGACGCATACCGTACTGCCGCCAACATCGGACTTGACGCAGAGTGGTTCGGAATTGATGCCGGCCAGCTGTCGGTGCCGCTTCGGATGATGAAGTTCTTCGGAACCGACCTCGAAGCCGTCCGCTGCTCGTATACGGTAGACGGGAAACCGATTGAGCGGCCCGTTCTGCATCCTTTGGGGCTTCTTTCGACGATGGCGCAGAGCGCGCTTGCGATTCCGTATTCCGACGATCCGGAGAGCGATTTCATGATTGCCAAGCAATGGGTGGAGTGGTTCTGGAATCAGCCGATGCGTAAGGGCGGCCGCCGTTACTACGACAACTGCCTGTATATGTTCGCGCTGCTTGCGCTTTGCGGATTATACAGGATCTGGTAAACAAGGGAGGAGAAGGTTATGTTTGGATTTCAGTATTATACCCCTACAAAGGTTCTGTTCGGGAAGCAGACCGAGCTTCGGACCGCGGAGATGATTCGCGAGTTCGGCGGAACGAAGGTTTTAATCCATTACGGTGGCGGAAGCGTGGTGCGTTCCGGGCTTCTGAAGCGTGTAACGGATAATCTTACGGCAAATGGAATAGACTTTATTACACTCGGCGGAGCCGTTCCGAACCCGCATCTCGGGCTTGTATATGAGGGCATTGAGCTTTGCAAAAAGGAAGGCGTTAATTTCCTGCTTGCGGTCGGCGGCGGAAGCGCAATCGACTCGGCGAAGGCCATCGGTTACGGCGTGACCAATGAGGGCGACGTCTGGGATTTCTTTGATTATAAGCGGAAAGCTACGGCCTGCCTGCCGCTCGGCGTCATTCTGACGATTGCGGCCACCGGAAGCGAGATGAGCGATTCCTCCGTTATCACCAAGGAGGAGGGAC
>CAMZEW010000156.1:0-2910 GCA_947305875.1 uncultured Lachnoclostridium sp. | reverse complement strand
GGCGAGGTCATGAGTATCGGTAAGACCTATAAGGAAGCCTTCCAGAAGGCTATCCGGAGCCTTGAGACCGGACGCTACGGTCTCGGCTATGTAAAGAATTTTCACGACCTCAGCAAGGAAGAACTACTTCAGAAACTGGCAACGCCTTCCAGTGAGAGACATTTCCAGATGTATGAAGCGCTCCGTAAGGGCGCAACGGTTGAAGAGGTATTCGCCGCAACGCACGTAAAGCGCTGGTTCATCGAGCAGATGAAGGAGCTCGTCGAGGAGGAAGAAGCGCTTCTTGCATTGAAGGGTGCGGTTCCGTCCGATGAAGTTCTTACGAAAGCGAAGAAGGACGGTTTCTCCGACCGCTATCTTGCAAAGCTTGTCGGTGTTTCCGAAGACGATATCCGTAACCGCCGTCTTGCCATCGGTCTGACCGAGGCATGGGAAGGCGTACACGTAAGCGGCACGAAAGACAGCGCTTACTACTATTCAAGCTACAACATTCCGGAGGACAAGAGCCCTTCATCCGATAACCGGAAGATCATGATCTTAGGCGGAGGCCCGAACCGTATCGGTCAGGGTATCGAGTTCGACTACTGCTGCGTACATGCCGCGAAGGCACTGAAAAAGCTGGGCTTTGAGACGATCATCGTTAACTGTAACCCCGAGACCGTTTCGACCGACTACGATACTTCCGATAAGCTTTACTTCGAGCCCCTCACGCTTGAGGATGTGCTTTCCATCTACAACAAGGAAAAGCCGCTCGGCGTAATCGCCCAGTTCGGCGGACAGACGCCGCTTAACCTGGCAGCAGACCTCAAGAGAAACGGCGTAAAGATTCTCGGAACGACGCCCGAAGTCATCGCTCTTGCGGAAGACCGTGACCTGTTCCGCGAGATGATGAAGAAGCTCGACATTCCGATGCCCGAGTCCGGCATGGCGGTTACCGTTGAGGACGCGATTGCGATTGCGACGAAGATCGGCTACCCGGTAATGGTTCGTCCTTCGTTCGTGCTCGGCGGCCGCGGTATGGAAGTCGTATACGATGACGAGCAGATGACCGAATACATGAAGGCGGCCATCGGAGTAACGCCCGACCGCCCGATTCTGATTGACCGTTTCCTGAATCATGCGACCGAATGCGAAGCCGACGCGATTGCGGACGGCACGCACGCTTTCGTTCCTGCGGTTATGGAGCATATCGAGCTTGCGGGTATCCATTCCGGTGACTCCGCCTGCATCCTTCCTTCGGTACATATCTCCGAGGAAAATCTGAAGACGATTAAGGAATACACGAGAAAGATTGCCGAAGAGATGCATGTCAAAGGTCTTATGAACATGCAGTACGCAATCGAGAACGGAAAGGTATTCGTTATCGAGGCCAATCCGAGAGCAAGCCGTACCGTGCCGCTTGTTTCGAAGGTATGTAACATCCGCATGGTGCCGATTGCAACCGATATCATTACTTCCGAGCTGACCGGACGGAAGTCTCCTCTGCCGGAGCTTCATGAGATGACGATTCCGAACTACGGCGTAAAGGAAGCCGCTTTCCCGTTCAATATGTTCCCGGAGGTTGACCCGATCCTCGGACCGGAGATGCGTTCGACCGGTGAAGTACTCGGCATGTCGCCTTCCTACGGCGAGGCGTTCTTCAAGGCGCAGGAAGCCATCCAGAGCAAACTGCCGCTTTCCGGGAGCGTTCTGATTTCCGTAAAGGACAAGGATAAGGACGAGGCGCTTACCGTTGCGAAATCCCTTGCAGCTGACGGCTTCAAGATTTACGCGACCGGCGGCACTTATGACCGCCTTGCGGCTGCGGGAGTTCCCGCCGAGAAGATTCTCAAGCTGTATGAGGGCCGCCCGAACTGCTACGACCTGATTACGAACGGACAGATTCAGCTCGTGATAAACTCCCCGATCGGAAAGAACAGCCTGCATGACGACAGTTACCTCCGTAAGGCCGCCATCAAGGCAAAGGTTCCTTACGTAACCACGATGGCAGCAGCGCTTGCGACCGCCGACGGAATCCACTACGTAAAGACCCACACCGAGCACACAGTGAAATCCCTGCAGGAAATGCACGCAGAGATTCACTGATAAAAGACGGACTATTAGAAGAGGACTGCTTCAGCGGTCCTCTTTTTGCGTTATTTTGTGTTGACGGAACCCGCATAGTTGGGTATGATAAATGCAGCAGCAAAGAGGAGGGAGAGTTATGAAGAAAAGGTTTATTCGCGCAGCGGTCACAGCCGCGCTCATCATGCTGATGTGCGGGTGCGGGCAGCGGAGCGGTTCGGATTACATACCGCCTCTTACGCCTATTCCGACGACGACCGTTCAACCTACCATAACAGGAGAGAATCCCATGACGACAATATCCGTAACGCCATTTCAGACTGCCACGGAGCCGGTAACCTATCCGGCCGATTCGGACAACGTCCGGATGATCGGACGGACCTACCGGTATGAAGATACGACGTGGCTCAGTTACTCCGGGAGCGGAGCGGAGTTTTTCTTCGCCGGCAAGGAATGCCGCATTACGCTTGTGAGCGACGGCAGAACGGCCGGAGCGGGCCATGAGGCACGCGTCGGAATCTTCGTGGACGGCGAACTCGTACAGGATATTCTGATGACCGAAGACGAGATGACATTTACCGTGGTAGCCGGGGAAGAGGATACGGTCGCGATGGTGCGGATTGTCAAACTGTCGGAGGTTTCGGATTCCGTAGTCGGCATCCGGTCCGTAACCGCAATCGGTGTGATTGCGCCGATTCAGAAGCCTGCGACGCTGATTGAATTTATCGGTGATTCCATCACGTGCGGCTACGGTGTGGACGGCGTGCTTGACATCGATACCTACTGCACCGGTAACGAAGACTGCACGAAAGGCTACGCCTATAAGACCGCGCAGCTGCTCGGCGC
>CAMZEW010000155.1:0-2935 GCA_947305875.1 uncultured Lachnoclostridium sp. | reverse complement strand
CTATCTGGAGAAAGATGTCAACGAGACGGAGCGCCGTGCGCTTTCCGTCACATTTGACGCGCTTTACAAACGGAAACTGAGCAAAGAGGAAATCGGCATCTACCACCGGATTAACGACAGCTGCTGGAAGATGCTCGAACGGAAGGAAATTGATAAGCCTGAGTTGAAGAGGCTCCGGTTCGAACAGTTTACCGAGGCAATCGGCATAAAGAATGCGGACGTCGGGGAGATTAACCGGACCTATATGGATATTCTTTCTAAGACGGTGGTCGAGTATCCGGACAGCTTCGAGACTTGCCGTATCCTTGCAAAATACCATACGCTTTTCGTGATTACGAACGGAACCGCTTATGTGCAGAAGGACCGCCTTGCGGGAGCAAGTTTCGCACCGTTTATAAGCGGGCTTTTCATCTCCGATGAAATCGGTGTCAATAAGCCCGCGCCCGAGTTCTTCGACGCAATCATAAAAGAAACGCAGGATACGAAACGGAGCAGTTATCTGATTGTCGGCGACAGCCCGACCTCGGACATTCTGTTCGGAAAGAACGCCGGCGTCGATACGTGCTATGTCGGAGCCGGAGAAAGTGATGCGGATTACCGTATCGGAAGCATCGGGGAACTGCCGAAACTTCTTCGGGCCATATCGGATAAGGAACAGATTATATCATAATTTCCATTGTTTCTTTCCACGGGACAGTTTAGAATGGTTTTAGATACATGACGACCAAAAGGAGGACAGCCATGAATCCGAATGAAATGCAAATGATGACAGAAATCCGTCAGGAGAACTTTGCAGGGGAGCGGTCGCTCTTCGGAAGCCGGAATCTCCGCGCCGTTGACTGTGTGTTTGATAAGGGCGAGTCGCCGCTCAAGGAGAGCAGCAGCCTGGAGCTTACGGGTTGCCTGTTCCGCTGGAAATACCCGCTCTGGTACTGCCGCGACATAAGAGCGGACGGCTGCACCTGGTTTGAGATGGCGCGCGCGGGCGTCTGGTATACTGAGAACATTGAAGTGAACAACGCCGTGATCCAGGCGCCGAAGAATTTCCGCCGGAGCCGCGGGATTAAGCTTACGGACGTCGCATTTACCAATGCGAAGGAAACGCTCTGGAACTGCGCCGAAATTACGCTTAAAAACGTTTCGGCTGCGAACGCCGATTACTTTTTGATGAACTGCTGCGATATGGATATCGACGGGCTGACGCTTGACGGGAACTATTCGCTTGACGGAGCGAAGCGTGTGACAATCCGCAATTCGCGGCTGCTTACGAAGGATGCGTTCTGGAACAGCGAAGACATCACGGTTTATGATTCGTTCATCTCGGGCGAGTATCTCGGCTGGAATTCGAAGAATCTGACGCTTATAAACTGCACGATTGAGAGCCTGCAGGGCATGTGCTACATCGATAATCTCGTGATGAAGAACTGTAAGCTTGTTAACACGACGCTTGCGTTTGAATACTCAAACGTGGACGCGGAGATTACCTCGAAAATCGACAGCGTCTTCAATCCGGGTTCGGGCACAATCCGTGCGGAACGGATCGGCGAGCTGATCATCGAAAAGGACAAGATCAATCCCGGCCTCACGCGGATTATCTGTAACGACATCGAAAAGCAGTCCGACCTGCCGGAGTGGCTGAGGTAGCTTATGAAATACGATTTTGATAAAATCATCAATCGGCGGGGCAGTAACTGCGCCAAATGGGACGTCGCCCCTAATGAGCTTCCGATGTGGGTCGCGGATATGGATTTCGAGACCGCACCGGAGATTCTTACGGCGCTTCGAAAGAGGCTTGATCACGGTATCTTCGGGTATTCGGAGGTTCCCGAAAGCTGGCGGGATGCGTACGCCGGATGGTGGGAGAGCCGCCACGGTTTTACGATGGACCGGGACGCGCTCATATTCTGTACGGGTGTGATTCCGGCGATTTCTTCGGCGGTAAGAAAACTGACGACACCGAACGAGAACGTCATCATCCAGACGCCGGTTTACAATATCTTCTTTAACTGCATAAAGAACAACGGCTGCCGCGTGCTCGAAAACCCGCTTTTTTATGACGGGAGCGCCTATACGATGGATTGGGCGGGACTCGAGCAGGCCATGGCGGACCCGCAGACGTCTCTGATGCTTCTGTGTAACCCGCATAATCCGGTCGGAAAGATCTGGGACCGGGAGACGCTTTCCGAAATCGGAAGGCTTGCAAAGAAATACCATGTGACGGTTATCTCCGATGAAATTCATTGCGACCTCACGAGACCGGGGACCGAGTATGTGCCTTTTGCTTCGGTATCCGATACATGCAGAGAAGTAAGCATCACCTGTATTGCGCCGACCAAGGCGTTCAATCTCGCCGGGCTTCAGACCGCGGCGGTGTACGTTCCGGATAAGGCGCTGAGGCATAAGATCTGGCGGGCACTCAACACCGATGAAGTCGCCGAGCCGAACGCGTTCGCCGTAACGGCTGCGGAGGCGGCGTTTACAAAGGGCGGGGAGTGGTTAGACGGGCTTCGGGAATATATTTATGAAAACCGCCGTCTTGTCGAGGAGACTCTTACCAGGGAACTTCCTGAAGTGAAGGTCGTGAAGGGCGATGCAACCTATCTGCTTTGGATTGATGTCAGTGTAATCCCGATGGATAGCCGGGAGATCGCCTCTTTCTTAAGAAAAGAAACCGGTCTTTATCTGAGCCACGGGCTTCAGTACGGAACCGGCGGGGAACACTGTCTCCGCATGAACATTGCCTGCCCGCGCGCCGTGTGCAGGGAAGGAACGGAACGTTTGATCCGCGGGCTTAAGATGCTCCGATATAAATGATGATTCCCCGGAAGAATCGGAAAAGGCATCTGAAAACCATCAAATTCCGGACAATTTCGTCAGAAAATGACGCATTATGTGTCTAATTGGCATTTTTCGAAAATGCCATGTCACAAAGTTT
>CAMZEW010000154.1:0-2944 GCA_947305875.1 uncultured Lachnoclostridium sp. | reverse complement strand
GGAACGCCGTAGCCCATCGTGTCGCAGGCGCGGATTTTAATCGGAACGCCGCTTTCTTTCGAAAGGTCCATCAGCCGGTTGGCAAACGGAACGACAAATCCGTAGAAATCCGCTCTCGTAATGTCCTCAAAATGGCATCTCGGCCGAAGTCCCGCTTCAATACAGTCCGAAACAATGCCGAGGTATTTCTCAAGCGCCTGGCCGCGGGTGAGGCCCATTTTCTCAAAGATATGATAATCGGAGCAACTAACCAGAATACCGGTCTCCTTGACGCCGATTGACTTCACAAGTTCGAAATCCTTCTTGTTCGCGCGAATCCAGGTCGTAATCTCCGGAAAACGGTACCCGAGCTCCATACACCGTTCGATTGCCTTCCGGTCCTTTTCCGAATACGCGAAGAACTCCGTCTGCCGGATCATTCCGTTCGGCCCGCCGAGCTTATTTAAGAGCTTGTAAATGTGAACCATCTGATCGGTCGTATAGGGCGTGCGGGACTGCTGCCCGTCGCGGAACGTTGTATCGGTAATGAAGATATCCTCTGCCATTTGCTCCGGCACGCGCCGGTAGTTGAACGCTATCTTAGGCGTCTCGGTGTAAGGGAACATTTCACGGAACAATTCCGGTTTCTCCACGTCCTGCAATCGGTACGAATAAGGGTCCTGCTCCAACTTGTATGTTTTGGTGCTGAGTGTCAAATCACGCATATCCGCTGCCTCCTCAAAAAATCTTTTACAAGTATAAGCAGATATGTTATGATTTGTAAAATGAATAATTACGATAGCATTAATTCGATTTTCGAATCGTTCATGACGAAAAGGAGATCCACATGGATATCGAGAGCTTAAAAACCGTAATCACGCTTGCCTCAACGAAGAGTTTTACACGGACGGCAAATCAGATGTTCGTCGCGCAGTCGACGGTAACCAACCGGATCAACGAACTCGAGAAAGAGTTGAAACTGAAGCTTTTTAACCGAACCAACAAAACAGTCGAGCTGACGCCGGACGGCGAGCGCTTCCGCCTGTACGCGGAGCAGGTGCTCGAACTGACGCAGACGTCTCTGGCCGAGATTGCGAACACCCGTCATTTCGAGAATCATCTGCGGATCGGAAGCGCGGATTCCATCTACGAAGGCCACCTTGCGCCGCTCATTCTCGATTACCGAAAAAAACACCCAACCGATTCCCTGAAGATTTCCATCGGTCTTTCGAATCATTTGATCGACCAGCTTCAGAGTGATCTGTTGGATGTCGTATTTACCTACTTACCGCTCAATAAAAGCAGTTATAACTGTGAGATTTTCCGCAGGGACGAACTCAAACTCGTGACGGATATTCGCAACGAAACGCACAAGGACGGGATCACGCAGCAGGAGCTTATCAACGAGCCGTATCTGATGTGTAACTTCGCCCTGCAGGACGTCGGCCAGTACATCCGGAAGCTGTTCCCGCGCTTCCATCAGTTCGAGCTCGAGATTGACGACTGTATGAAGATTGTGCCCTATCTGCTCGGGCAGGCCAATTATACGTTCCTACCGCAGGACATGGCGGATGCGCACATCCGCGAGGGCAAGCTCCGCGAAGTGAAACTGCTCGATTTCCGCACGCCTGTCATTAACAGCTATATCATTTACCGGAAAGACAAGGCGAAGCTGCTGCGCAACTTAATCTCCTAGCGGAAAATGCCATCCTGCCCCAGCTCGGCATAAGTGACGCCGAGCGCGCTCAGCCTCTTTCGCATTTTCTGCACTTTCTTGTCGGGGAAACGCCTGCCGATGCAGTCCGTGAGCATCGTCACTTTAAGTCCCGCCTTGACGGCGCCCTTCGCGGTCGCCCCGACGCAGCCGCACTCGTCAAGCCCGCACAAAGCCAGTTCAGTGTACCCCGCTGCTGCCACTTGCTCGCGAAACGCTTTCGCGGAAAATGTGTCGGAGAAATACTTTTCAAAAACCTTATCCGAGACGACGTCCACTTTGCCGTAGATTTCCGCGCCGGGCGTGCCCTTGATCGTGAAGCCGATGATCGCGCGGTTCGTGATGATGTTCTGGAATACCTGCTTTACATAAAGGACGTCGCAGCCCTTCTCCCGATACACGGCAATTGCCCTGTTGACCGAAGTCACCAGGGCATCCGTATCGTAGGAAAACATCTTCTTTCGATTCTCGCGCAGGTAATCCTCCTGCATGTCGATCACGACAAGTGCGGTTTTGTCAGACATAAGGCGTTATCCTCTCTTCGTCACTTCTTCGGATAGTTCTCAATATCCATTATCTGCGGACAATCGTACAATCCTTCACGTACCCGCCGTACTTGCTCATGAAGTCCTTAAGTTCTTCCTCCTCGGTAATCCAGATGATTACCCAGGCAGTCCCGATTCCGAGATTCTCGTATACCTTGTGACGATGGTTACCGTCATTCAGCTCAAACTCTCCGTCCACATAATGAACGATCATCGGCGGCATCTCCTTGCCTTCCTCCACCGCCTTCGTGATCTCGGAAAGCTTGTGCTCCCACCAGCCCTTATCGATGCGGTACTTCATGTTCTCCTCGGGGCCCGCACATCGGTGGAAAAGATTGGTCGGGAACTGCGCCGGGCTGATGAAATACCGGTCAAACAGTTTTAATCCGTCTGAGAACGGAATGTTGCGTCCTTCCTCATTCAAATACAAATGAACCCATGCGTCCGTCTTCTCTTCCTTGCCATATTCCATTGCGGATGCAAGCGTCGCACTATACTTTAGCATAGTAACCTCCTTCTTACTGTAAACAATTCGTTTGATCGTGTCGTAAGAAAGCGAATACTCCTCCATCAGCGCTTCAATTGTCTTTCCATTCTGAAAAGCGTCCCGGATCGCGGCGTTGCGCTCGCGGATATACTGCTGATATCCCGAGGTCTCCCCCCAGTCCTTCTTCTCTACACCGGCCGGAATGTAGATGGTCTCGCC
>CAMZEW010000153.1:0-3032 GCA_947305875.1 uncultured Lachnoclostridium sp. | reverse complement strand
GGCTCAGGGTCTCCTCCTCGCCGCTTGCAACAACCGTCATGCGGCTGATGCTCGGATCCTCCGTCTCGCCGACGGAAAGGCTGGCGATGTTGTACCCCCGGCGCGAGAACAGCCCCGATGTACGGGCAAGCACACCGGCCGTATTCGCCACCTGAATCGACAGAACAATCTTTCTCATCAAAGCCTCCCAAAAGTATACTGCATCCACTCCTAAATGTATCACAGCCCCCCCTTTCTGTCAAGATTTCGGGGCCTTGAAATCTCTGTGAACACGCCTGTTTTTCTGCGCAAAATGACACAAAAACAGGACGCGCAACAATCGCGCGTCCTGCCCGAAAACTATCTCTTTTTTAGGGTTTACAGATCAATCTTACCGGTAACGTCGCCGTTTACTACGTAGTAAGCCGCATTGTCCTCGGGCTTAACATAAACCGTGATGTTCTTAACGGCAGCCTTGTTGCCCTCGGCATAAGCCTTCTTGGCAGCCTTAACAATCTCTTCGGTGTTGATTTCCTTGCCTGCGAACTGAAGAACTACAGCGGCCTTGGCAGCAGCTTCCTTCTTCTCGGCAACCTTAGCAACCGTCTTCTTGGCAACGGTCTTAGCCTTCTCAGCAGCCTTCTCTGCAACCTTCTTTGCAGGAGCAGCAGCCTTCTTAGCAGGAGCAGCAGCCTTCTTAACAGCCTTCTTAACCGGCTCAACAACCTTCTCTTCAACCTTCTTAACGGGCTCAGACTTCTTAACTTCCGCAACCTTTGCTGCAACTTCCGCAGCCTTCTCAGTAACCTTCTTAGTAGCCATAATTGATTTTTCCTCCGTTTGGTGAATCAGCGTCACGCGCCGCTTACTATTCTCAACAATAGCATCATACCAAAAAATGCCGCAAATACAATATGTTGTGGTCATTTTCTACCTTTTGCCGAACGATGCATGGGGGCGCGTCCCATTTCTCGGAAACATTTCCAAAAAGTCCGCGGAAAACGCCGAGTTTTTAGTTTAATTTTCCATATTCGCCGAATTGTCCGACGACTCTTCGTCTGCTTTTTTGCGGCGCAGTAAAAGAGCGCACAGGAAAAGACCGATTGCGGCGCCGGACGCGTCAATCAAAACGTCGCTGAAACGGCCCGAACGGCCGTCGACGAACGTCTGGTGGAATTCGTCGGTCGAGGCGAACAAAACGGCGATTATGAACGCCGTAATAAGTGCTTTTCCGCCCCGTAGCTTCGTCCATGAAACAACCGCCCACAGAAGCAAAAGCGCAAGGATTGCGAACTCCGTCATATGCGCGCCCTTCCGGACAATCAGCGTGAGCATGCCGCGCACCTCTTCCGACGCTTCGCCCTTCGATACGAGCGAAAGAAACCAGTCCACAATCCGGTCGGAAAGCCCCTCCGACTCTTCCGAATTCTGTCCCGAGAACCCGAAGATTATCATCATCCATCCGATTGTCAGAAGCGCCGAGGTAGTCCGGCTGAGCCATGCTTTCATAAACGTTTCTTCCCGTCTTACCTGTACTTGTACATATAAATGTCACGGAAGGACCAGAGAATCGAATAGAAGAGCTGTTCTTCGCCTTTATCCTCCTGCCCCTCGGGTCTGCGCATCATGAAAATCCAGTAATCGTCGTATGAACCGTAGGCGCAATAGCAATGGAACTCGCAGTCAATCCCGTCCACGTTGCCGTACATCATAAAGAACACGTTCCCAAGGTCCTCTTCCGGATCGTCAATGGTCAGATAAGCGCCGTACGCATCCTTCATCGCGTAGTACACATCGTATGTCGTATCATACTGCGCGTCCGTGTAGTATTTTTCGATATGCTGGAAGAAGAACTGGACGTTCTGCGTGCCGTACGGCTTAAGCGACAGGCCGCCGCCTACCTCCGTCTCGATTTCCTTGATGGAACCGTCTTTTGCAAGGAAATCCACCGTCGAGCCGTCGTCAAGATAATGCACTTCGCGACGCAGTTTATAGGAAAGCGGCGAATGATACTGCGCAAGGCTTTCCGCACATTCGATATAGAACGCGTCTCTGTCCCAGTCCGCGTCGGTCATCTCACTGTAGGTGACATCCTTCAGATAATACCATACAACGATAATGCCGTACTCATCCTGGCAGTCATAAACATAGAACCGGGAGTACTTCGTGGCAATTCCCGATTCGGTAAAAACATCCGCGTCGGACGCAGGTCCGATCAGGCAGTCCTTGCCGTTCACTTTCTCGCGCTGCACCGCGCCCTTCATATCATAGTAACAGACGTCGAGCGCATCAATCAGCGTGTTCTCGCTCGGAATCATCTCCTCGAAATCGTTGAGATCGTAAATCGTTCCCGTGAAGCCGTCGAGCAGATAATAAGCCTCGAGATAACAGTCGTCGGTCTCCATTATGATCAGACCGTCCTCCTGCTGAATATCCGCATCGGAAGGAAGCGCCAGGGAAAATGCGCCGCTGCGGTCCTTCACTTCCGTAAGCTTTCTCCTCGGATCCGGCGTGGGAGTCGGAGTTACATCCGGCGTAGTCGAGATGTCGGGCGTCGGCGTGTCGTCCGGACCCGATGTAACCGTGGGAGTACCCTTCCCTTCGGTGTTCCGCTTCGAGCCTTTTTTGCTCTCTTCCTGATCTCCGCACGCGGCAAGTAACCCCGCGCAGAGCACAACCGTCAGTAACAAAGCAAGAATCTTCTTCATGTTCCTTCTCCTTTCGGTGGATGAATAAATTATAATACGGATGCATGCGGCAGGCAAGCAATTCCTGTTTGTGCCGGAAAATGTGACCGCTCCCGCCCCTTCTTTCCGGGCCTCTGACGGAATTCTTGGCATTTTACGAAAAAAAGTTCTTGACATTGCCGGAATGATGGGATATATTTTTCACAAATGCAACGACCGGGAACCAGTACGAAACAAGTTTTCCCTCACAGCGAGCCGGGTTTGGTGTAAGCCGGCATCGAAGACCTTCCGAATTCCTCCCGAGAGCAGCGTGTTGAACAGCTTCGCTAAGTAGGCATCGCCGGGTGCGTCCGTTATCGCGATAGG
>CAMZEW010000152.1:0-3200 GCA_947305875.1 uncultured Lachnoclostridium sp. | reverse complement strand
GAGCGCCGCCCTGTCACGGCGGAGGTCATGGGTTCGAGCCCCATTCGGGTCGCTTTCCGTAAGGAAAACGGGGTCTTAGCTCAGCTGGGAGAGCATCTGCCTTACAAGCAGAGGGTCATAGGTTCGAGCCCTATAGGCCCCATTTTTTCATTTATGAGGTTACTGCTACCTCATGAAGGAGCACCGCACATTTAAAAATCGGCTTCGCCGATGTGCGGCGCGTAGGTCGTCAGGACTCCTCCCACTTCGTGGGTCCCTCCTCATGACATTGGTCATCAGGACTCTTCCCGCTTCGCGGGCCCCTCCTCATGACATTTGCCGGCGTGGCGGAATTGGCAGACGCACAGGACTTAAAATCCTGCGGGTAGCGATACTCATACCGGTTCGACCCCGGCCGCCGGCAGTCCATCTGATGTAAACCCGAGTCCGATGTTCGGACCCGGGTTTTCTTTTTCCTGTTTGCAATCTGTAACGGGATACGATACAATGATGAAGGACGCAATCGACATGCGAGGAGATTTGATATGGCGGTAAATGTGAAAGTCCATCATCCGGCAGGAACCGACGTGAAGGTTTACCTGAACGGAGCGGAGTGCTCCGAAATCGAAACGGACGGTCAGCCGGTGAGCGTTATAATCGAACAGACGCCGAAAGGGACCGAAGGCGGCCGGTCGGAGCGGCTTAAACTTTACTATGCTTCGGTATTCGGACGGAAGCTCCGTTACGGTACGGATGTGCCGTCGCCGTTCCGGGCCCGTTTCAGCGGAACCCTGAAACCCGGCACGGAAGGAACAGTTTCGTTCACGCTCGCGTGCATGGAAGGACGCTACCGGATAGTACCCGAGGACGACTGTTTCATCAAGGGCTCGGTTCAGAGCATGGAAATCAACGGCGACAGCGGGCTTTTTAAGATAGTGCTCGGAACGGTGCTGATTCCGTTACTGATTATCTTTTCGCTCGCATTTGCCGCACTTTATAAACCGGATGTTCCGACGGTTGCGCGGATCGGGTTCGGAATCGTATACGCCGTGATTATCGCGGGGGCGCTTTTCGTGTTCTTTGAGAAGACGAGACGGAAGCGGTATTACCCGGAAGAAAACGAATAGAGAAAAGAAAAAAGGGACTGGATTCAGTCCCTTTTAGCGTGCATGAGAAGATTCGAACTCCCGACACCTTGGTCCGTAGCCAAGTGCTCTATCCAGCTGAGCTACATGCACACGTTGCTTCGCAACAAAGTGTATTGTATATTGCTTTCCGTAAAATGTCAAGAGTGAATTTCGGAATTCTTTGCAATCCGCGAGGCTTTATGATACAATAGCGGGCGTGAAGATTTCACAGAGGAGCTGCCATGAAATACGAATTTATCGCCCCCTGCCATTTCGGGCTTGAGAGCGTTTTAAAACAGGAGATTACGGAACTCGGATACGAGATTACCGAGGTCGAGGACGGGCGCGTCACATTTGTCGGAGACGAGCATGCCTTCTGCCGCGCAAACATCGGACTTCGGACCGCGGAACGCGTGCTTTGGAAGATTGGCTCGTTCAAGGCAACGACTTATGACGAGTTGTTTGAGAAAACGAAGGCGCTTCCGTGGGCGGACATTCTTCCGGCCGACTCGAAGTTCTGGGTGGCGAAAGCAACGACCGTCAAGAGCGCGTTGTTCAGTCCTTCCGATATCCAGTCCATCATGAAGAAAGCCATGGTGGAAAGCATGAAGGCGAGCTACCACATCGCATGGTTCCCGGAGACCGGCAACGAATATCCGATCCGTGTGTCCGCCATGAAGGACGTGTTCACGATCGGTATCGATACCTCAGGCGAATCCCTTCACAAGCGCGGCTACCGCAAGCTCGTCGGCAAGGCGCCGATCAGTGAGACGCTGGCAGCAGCCCTTCTTGCGCTGACGCCCTGGAATAAGGACCGCATCCTCGTGGACCCGTTCTGCGGCAGTGGCACGATTCCGATTGAAGCGGCACTTAAGGGACTTAAGATAGCACCCGGCGTAAACCGGCATTTTCAGGCGGAAAGCTTCCGCGAGCGCATACCCGCAAAGTATTGGGACGAAGCGCGCGAGGAGGCGAGAAGTCAGGAGATTCATGACGTAAAGCTGCAGATTCAGGGCTTCGACATTGACCGCGACGCGATTAAGATTGCAAGGCAGAACGCGGAGATGGCAGGTGTTGCGGACCAGATTCATTTTCAGGTGCGGCCGATGCAGGAACTGTCGCATCCGAAGAAATACGGATTTATCGTGACGAACCCGCCGTACGGCGAGCGTCTTGAAGAAAAGGAAGCGCTCCCCGGTCTTTATAAGGACATCGGCGAGACCTTTAAAAAGCTTGACACGTGGTCCTGGTACATCATTACGTCGTACGAGGACACAGAACGGTATATCGGCCGGAAAGCCGACCGCAACCGCAAGATTTATAACGGCATGATCCGAACGTACTTTTACCAGTATCTCGGACCGAAACCGCCTAAGAACTGAGGAGTACGAATGAACAGACTGATTTTCGCAACCGGCAATCAGGGAAAGATGCGCGAGATCCGCGAGATTCTCGGGGACACGATTCCGGAGATTCTTTCGATGAAGGAAGCCGGAATTTCCGCAGACATCGTCGAGGACGGAAAGACATTTGAGGAAAATGCCCTGATTAAGGCCAGGGCGGTGAGCCGCGCTGCGGGCGTCATGGCGATGGCGGACGACTCGGGGCTTGAAGTCGACTGCATGGGCGGCGCTCCGGGCATCTATTCCGCACGGTTCATGGGCGAAGACACGTCGTATGACATTAAGAATAACTATATCATTTCGCGCGCCATGCAGGTGCCTCCTGAGGAGCGGACGGCGAGGTTCGTCTGCGCGATTGCGTGCGTGCTTCCGGACGGACGCGAGTGGGTTGTTCGCGGAACGGTGGAGGGCGTGATTAACGACCGGCAGGCCGGTGAGAACGGATTCGGATACGACCCGATCTTCCTGCTTCCCGAGCGAGGCGTGACGACCGCACAGCTTCCTCCCGAGGAGAAGAATGCCATCAGTCACCGCGGAAGAGCGCTCCGC
This sequence comes from uncultured Lachnoclostridium sp., assembly GCA_947305875.1. Classification (GTDB taxonomy): domain Bacteria; phylum Bacillota; class Clostridia; order Lachnospirales; family Lachnospiraceae; genus ISDg. The sequence goes on along the minus strand of CAMZEW010000152.1, from coordinate 142 downwards.
GCGATGCGGGATTTGCTGACGGAAGAAGGCGTTCTCTGAGAACGAATATTTCTGTTGACTTTTGAAATGCCTTGTAATATAATGGGGAAGCGCTGACGGGGTGTGGCCCAGTTTGGCTAGGGTGCTTGATTTGGGATCAAGA
>CAMZEW010000151.1:0-3242 GCA_947305875.1 uncultured Lachnoclostridium sp. | reverse complement strand
TCTTTTACAAGGCCGAACGAAAACGACGGCGCCGCGAACTTCGGAAGACTGCGGGATATCGTATAAAGGTCACCGATCGTGTTCACCTTAAGACCGGCAAACTTAACAATCAAAACACCGACGATAACGGCAATCAAAGAGCCCGGAATCTTCTTATTGATCTTCGGCCATACAATCTGGATTGCAAGCGCGAGAAGACCTACAAGAAGCGCCATATAGTTAAAGCTCTAGATATTCTTTACAATGTTGACTGCCTTGTCGACGGTTTCGACATTTTCCGTACCGGCAGGATATGTAAGGCCGAGGAAATCCTTCACCTGGCCGATTGCAATCGTCACCGCGATACCTGCGGTGAAGCCTGTCGTAATCGTGTACGGGATATATTTAATCAGGGAACCGAATTTGAAAAGTCCCATCAGAATCAGAATGATGCCGGCCATGATTGTGGCAAGCGCCAGGCCGCTCATCTGATAGCGCGCGACGATGCCCGCGACAATCGTTGCAAATGCGGCGGTCGGCCCCGAAATGTTCACGCGGCTTCCGCCCATCAGGGCAATAATGAAGCCCGCTACAATCGCGGTATAAAGTCCCTGCTCCGGTCCGACACCCGAAGCAATCGCGAGCGCAATTGAAAGCGGCAGCGCAATTATCGCCACGATGATACCGGCAACGATGTCCTTGATCACCTGTTCCTTTTTATAGCCCTTGAGGGCCGTCGTAATCTTTGGTTGAAAAACCTTCATGGAAATTCCTCTCTTATCTGCTTCGGTCCGCTCCGGGCGGGCCGTAATATGCGTTTCAAGGCACAACAAGTAGGAGTTTACTCTCTTTCCCTTCTTTTCGCAAGAATGAGAATCACCAAAAATCTAAGGCATTTCGGAAAATGTTATAGATAATCCCCACAAAGAAAAAGAAATTCCATTTTCCGAAGGAACAATGTATAATAAGATTACTGCGAATCAGTGCGGAGGAACACGATATGTACTATCAGATTAAGAATACACTGACGGAGTGCGAGGCTTCGGACATCAAAAACCGGAAAGTGCCTTATGTGGCGAACATCTCTTTGGATGAATTCGAGGAGAAGAAGGACCTTTTTGACATGGGTATCGATCTGGAACTCGATTCCGATGATGACGAAGTTACGGATATTCAGGTAAACTACGATTCACTGACCGGGCGGTTTGCGATTCCGGATTTCACGAGTATCGAAAGCCCGCCGCATACGTTTCTTTTCGCAATTGATGAGCGCGGTATCGTCATTCTCGATGACGACGGCACCGCACAGAAGATTCTCGATGCGATTCAGGCAAGCAAACGCTGGAAGCTGCCGAGCATAGAGCGGTTTTTGTATGATTTTCTTGAGGGCATCGTCACTGGCGATCTGATCATGCTCGAGAAGTACGAGAAAGAAATGGATCAGATGGAGGACCGCATTCTTGCGGGCAATCTCGACGGGATTATGGCACGCCTCGTGGACATCCGGAGCGAGCTTCTCGACCTCCGCACGCACTACGAGCAATTGATTGATTTCGGGCAGGAATTAGAGGAAAATGAGAATGCTTTCTTCCAGACGAAGAACCTCCGCTTCTTCCGCCTCTTCATTGAGCGGGCCGAGCGGCTGCAGTCGATTGTCACGTCGCTTCGCGAGCATACGATGCAGGTAAGAGACCTCTACCATTCGCAGCTTGAAGTCAAGCAGAACCGGAACATGTCATTCTTAACGATTATCGCAACGGTGTTCACGCCGCTCACGCTGATTACCGGCTGGTACGGCATGAACTTCAAGTACATGCCCGAACTCGAGTTTAAGTCTTCCTACCCGATTGTCGCCGGCGTATGCGTGCTGATTGCGACAACCATTCTGATTATTTTGAAGAAGAAAAAGTGGTTTTAGCCACATGTTTTGTTTTTTTGCGCGTGATATAAAGGTTTAGGAGCCTGTATGAAACAGCTTTTTAACGATGGCTTTACATTTGCCAGGTATTCTTCGGAGGCGTCTTTTTTTGAACTCCTTTCGGGTTCTTCTGCCCATTGCCTCTCCCCTGAGGCCCCGGTCGACATTCCGCACGACTTTATGATCGGGCAGGTGAACAGTCTTTACGAGGACAGCATCGGCTGCTACCGGAAGCATTTTACGGTTCCTACGGCAGACCGTGCGCCCGGAAAATCCCGCTTCTTTCTTCGTTTTGAAGGCGTCTATATGGACTCGCGCTGCTACATTAACGGGCGCGAGGTTTTCGCATGGCCTTACGGCTATACGACCTTTGAATTTGAGATTACGCCGTATCTGATCGACGGCGACAACGAGCTTGTTGTCACGGTCACCTATCAAAACCCGAACACACGCTGGTATTCCGGAGCCGGAATCTACCGGAACGTATGGCTTCTCGAAAAATGTGACACCTATCTCGTTTCGGACGGCATCTATGCTTCTGCGGAGCCTTCCTGCGACGCGATGGATGAGCGCGGCGTGTTCCCGGGGGAAAGCGCAGTCATCATCGATACGGAAATCTCCGCAAGCCAATACGAAACCGTTGTGCTTCGCCAGACGCTTCGCGACGCATCGGGTCGTCCGGTTGCGACGGCCGAATCCGCTCACACGCTAAGTAAAGAGGACATTACCGTCCATACGCTAGCTCTCTCCGTTTCCGAGGCACAGGCATGGGACATTCAATCTCCCGCTTTATATGAGCTGACAACCGAATTGTTCGTTCCCTTCGGGCATCCGAAGGAGCTTCTTCTCCTCGATACCCATCGGCAGATGATCGGCTTCCGCTCGGTACGTATTAATCCGGATCAGGGTTTCTTCCTGAACGGACGCCATGTGAAGCTGAAAGGCGCGTGCATGCACCATGATTTAGGCGCGCTCGGTGCCGCGGTCAATAAGACTGCAACAAAGCGGCAGCTTCTGTCTCTTCTTTCGATGGGCTGCAACGCTGTCCGCACCTCCCACAATCCGCCTTCGGTCGAGTTCATGGACCTTTGCGACGAGCTCGGTATTCTCGTGAATTCCGAGGCGTTTGACATGTGGGAGCTTCATAAAACCGAATACGACTATGCCCGCTTCTTTAAAGACCACTGGAAAGAGGATGTTCGCTCGTGGATACGCCGCGACCGGAACCGTCCTTCCGTCTTCTTCTGGAGTATCGGAAATGAGATATATGATACGCACGGCGGCGACGGACTCCGCATCACGAAGGAACTCCGTGACGCAGTCCGTTCACTGGATTACCGTCACC
>CAMZEW010000150.1:0-3328 GCA_947305875.1 uncultured Lachnoclostridium sp. | reverse complement strand
TGGATGGAAAACTTTGTTTTCTGGTATCCGGCCATGATGGCGATGATGTGGGTGATCGGCGCTGTCATATTCTATCGGTCCAATGAACGAAAGAAGGACGGGATTCAACCGGAGAAACTGCCTTTTGTTTCAATTCTGATGCCCGCTCACAATGAGAGTGCCATTCTTCGGCAGGTTGTCGGGCAAATGGTACAGCTGGATTATCCGGACTACGAGGTCATTCTGATTAACGACGGAAGTACGGATAATTCTTCGGAAGTCATGAAAGAACTGACGCGCCGATACGAGCGCGTCCGGGTGGTCGACCTTGATAAAAACTGCGGGAAAGCGAACGCTTTATATCTCGGCATGATTGCGTCGAAAGGGGAAATCCTCGTCGGCGTTGACGCGGATTCTTACCTCGACAAGAAGGCGCTTCGCTACATGGTATCGCATTTTGTGAACCGGTATAACGGCGAACGGGTAGGAGCGGTAACCGGTAATCCGCGGGTGCGAAACCGCGGATCGCTTCTCGGAAAGATCCAGCTGTGCGAGTATGCGAGCATTATCAGTCTCATCAAGCGCACGCAGCGGGTTCTCGGCAAGGTCATGACCGTGTCCGGGGTATGCGTTGCCTATCGGAAGAGGGCCCTGATGGACTGCGGATTTTGGGACCGCGATATGATGACGGAAGACATCGCCGTAACCTGGAAATTAGAGAAAAACTTCTGGGATGTCCGATACGAACCGCGCGCTCTTTGCTGGATGCTGGTTCCGGAAACCATAAAAGGGTTGTGGAGACAGCGTAAACGCTGGTCAGAGGGCGGACTTGAGGTCGTATTCCGCCATTGGGACATCTTCAAAAGCTGGCGAAGGCGCCGCATGACTCCGATTTATATCGAACAGGTCGCATCCTTCTTCTGGTCTGTCTGCTGGCTGATTCTTACCTGCATGCTGATTGTGACGGAGATAAGAGGACGCCATGTCATAACGGAATATCTCTGGAAGAGCCAGTTTCTTTCCTTTGTCTGCATGGTGCAGTTTGCTGTCGCTATGTGGCTTGAGTCCCATTATGACAAAAATCTGGTGAAGAGTACGTGGAGCGTTATCTGGTACCCGATTTTCTATTGGTACCTGAATGTGTTCATCACGCTTTCTTCCCTGTTCAAGGCACTTCTTCCGAATAAGAAGCTGGCAACCTGGAAGAGCCCGGACCGCGGAATCACCCAGACGGAACAGGAGAAGAAAGAAGCGGAAGCAACAGGGGGAGAAACCCCTATGGATATGCACCGTGTAGGAAATATGAATCTTCTTGTCCGGGAAACTGTAACAGGACCTCTCTCCGCGGAAATGAAGACCGAAGAGGAATCTTCCGGGAACGAAGAAGAATTCCATATCGAAGAAAAGAATAAGCAGCGCCTGTGGAAGCGTGTGATAGGGAGCCTTCTGACTGCCGTGATGTGGCTATATGTGGTTTCCTACCTTGTATTTGTGATTTACGGAATCGTATGCGACAAGCTCGGGAAGCCGGTCCGCGCCTTCTTTATCTACAATCTTTACACCATCCGCCAGACGGAGCACTTCTTCTTCATCCTTTTCGTCGCTGTTTTGATTGAGATTCTGCTGATGATTTTCTGGAAGGAGTACAACCGGCGCCGTTTCGGCAAATTAAGACGCCGGAAATTTGCCCCGGATATCACGGACGAGGAGATTGACCGCTACTTCGAACTCGATCCCTTGGTAAGCGAGCGGATGCACCACGGCAAATACATCGAAGTCTTCCATAATCCGATTCCGAACGGCATCGGACAAGGACGGAAAGCATACAAAGAGCATAAAAAGAAAATGGCGGAAGAGCGCCGTAAGAAAAAAGGCTGAAAACTTCACAATTTTTCTCTTGCATTTTCCCATAGTCCTGTGATATATTAAATCAGGTCTTGAAACGGCCGTGCAATTTCGGAGGATAATGACATGACACACATGACTTTCGGAAAACTGCATACGGACATGAATTTAACTTTAAACAGTTTTGTTTTCATTTGACGGAATAGTTATCTATTCCGTTTTTTATTGCCCGAAAACCGTTCGGACCGCATTCACACTGTATTAAAATGATGGAGGATATAAGCAATGCCTAAGAGAGAAGACATTCACAAAGTACTGATCATCGGCTCCGGTCCGATTATCATCGGTCAGGCGTGCGAATTTGACTATTCCGGCACGCAGGCCTGCAAAGCCCTGAAGAAGCTCGGCTATGAGATCGTCCTGGTAAACTCAAACCCGGCGACCATCATGACCGATCCGGAGACAGCCGATGTTACCTATATTGAGCCGCTTAACGTAGAGCGCCTCGAGCAGATCATCGCTAAGGAGCGTCCGGACGCTTTACTTCCGAACCTCGGCGGACAGTCCGGCCTGAACCTTTCGAGCGAGCTCTATAAGGCAGGCGTTCTCGACAAATACAACGTAAAGGTCATCGGTGTTCAGGTAGACGCAATCGAGCGCGGTGAGGACCGTATCGAGTTCAAGAACACGATGAACGAGCTCGGCATCGAGATGGCAAGAAGCGAAGTATCCTACAGCGTTGAGGAGGCACTTGAGATTGCCGACCGCCTCGGATACCCCGTAGTACTCCGTCCGGCTTACACGATGGGCGGTGCCGGCGGCGGCCTCGTATACAACAAGGAAGAGCTGAAGACGGTCTGCGCGAGAGGCCTTCAGGCAAGCCTGGTCGGACAGGTTCTCGTAGAGGAATCCGTGCTCGGCTGGGAAGAGCTTGAACTCGAGGTTGTCCGTGACTGCGAAGGCAACATGATTACCGTATGCTTTATTGAGAACATCGACCCGATGGGCGTGCATACCGGCGATTCGTTCTGCGCGGCTCCGATGCTGACGATTTCGAAGGAAGTGCAGAAGCGTCTGCAGGAGCAGGCTTATAAGATTGTTGACCGCGTACAGGTAATCGGCGGCACGAACGTACAGTTCGCGCATGACCCGGTCAGTGACCGTATCGTTGTAATCGAAATTAACCCGAGAACGTCCCGTTCCTCGGCGCTTGCTTCGAAGGCAACCGGTTTCCCGATTGCGCTCGTATCCGCAATGCTTGCAACCGGTCTTACCTTAAAGGATATTCCGTGCGGCAAGTACGGCTCTCTTGATAAGTACGTCCCGGACGGCGACTATGTGGTAATCAAGTTCGCCCGCTGGGCATTTGAAAAGTTCAAGGGCGTCGAAGACAAGCTCGGTACCCAGATGCGTGCAGTCGGCGAGGTCATGAGTATCGGTAAGACCTATAAGGAAGCCTTCCAGAAGGCAATCCGCAGCCTTGAGACCGGACGCTACGGCCTCG
>CAMZEW010000149.1:0-3560 GCA_947305875.1 uncultured Lachnoclostridium sp. | reverse complement strand
GCTTTAAAGGAAATGAACGAAAAGACTTACAACAAGAAGCTTACCCGTCAGGCTTACGTGGACGGCAATACCGTCCGTAAGCCCGCTTATCAGCCGGAGCAGGCGCCGAAGAAGGAAAGAGAACAGGAGAGACAGCCGAGACGTCAGGTCGACCGGAGACCGCTGGTCGGTTTCCGCCGCACGATGGATTTCTTCAGTATGAGCCTGTTCGGTATTTCGCTTGCCGTTGTTCTGGTATTCGCAATCCGCTACCTGAAGGTACGTGCGGAAGTTACGGAACTTAACAAGAATATTGTCAACCTGACCAAGGAATACGAGACCGTAAAGGGCGAGAACGACTCGCTACTGTTTGACATCGCCGACGACATCAACCTCAATGAGGTATATCAGATTGCGGTCGGAAAGCTCGGAATGGTATATCCGAACAACAACCAGGTAATCGAATTCGTCAGCGCCGGTGACGGATATGTCCGTCAGTACGACGACATTCCCGATGCCGCAGAAGAGGGCACTGTGGACACCGTTACCCAGGTGCTCCGCCGTCTTCTCAGATAATCCCGAAAGGACGCGACCGGCATGAACAGTTCCCAAAGAACCGTAAGAAACGGAAACAAAAAACGAAAGAAGATTTTTACGCGCAAAATGCAAGCAAGATTCCTGCTTGTATTTTGTGCTGTTTTGATTCTGTTTTTTCTGCTTTTTGTGCGCGTTGTATTCCTCCGTCAGAAGCACGGCGTCGACTACACGAATGCCGTATTAAGCCATCAGAGTTACATCAACACGAATATCCCGTACGAGCGCGGGCGCATCACGGACCGGAACGGCTCGGTGCTCGCGAAGAACGTTGTAACCTATAACGTAATCCTTGATCCGAGCGTCGTAAACGCCAACAACGGAATGTACGTTGAGCCGACGATCAAGGCGATTACCAAGGCGTTTGAACTGAATGCCGCAGACCTCCGCAAACTTCTTGAAGAAAAGGCGGACAGCAAGTACATCATTCTCCTGAAGGGGCGGCCTTACGAGGAAGTCAGCCGTTTTAAGGAACTTCAGGAAGCGGATCATAAGATGGTAAAAGGCGTCTGGTTCGAGACCGTGTTCACGCGCGTCTATCCGTACGGAAGCCTAGCGTCGCATGTGATCGGCTTTGTGAACAGCGACCAGTCGATGGGAACCGGAATTGAATACCAGTACAACAGCTACCTGACCGGCAAGCCCGGACGCGAGAGCGGCTACTACGACAACGAACTGAACCTGATTAAGAAGACGTGGCCGGCGGAAGACGGCGATACGGTTATCTCGACCATCGATATCGCGGTACAGACTTCCGTCGAAAAGAATATCAAAAAGTTCAACGAAGAGATGGGCTGCGAGAACATCGGCGTCATCGTCATGAACCCGAATAACGGCGAGATTTACGCGATGGCAAGTAACGAAGGCTTCGATCTCAATGACCCGTTCAGCTTAAGCGGATACTTAACGAGCGACGAACTGTTAGAAATCGCCGACGACGAACGCGCAAAGAACGACGCCCGCGACAGGATGTGGCGGAACTTCTGCATGCTTTATACGTTTGAGCCCGGTTCCACATTTAAGTGCATCACCGTTGCCGCCGCGCTCGAAGAGGGCGTCGCCGATGAAAGCAGCACCTATTGGTGCGGCGGTCTTGCGGAACTTGACAACTTCAAGATTCACTGTAACGCAAGACACGAAACCGTAACGCTTCAGGAATCCCTGATGCGTTCCTGTAACATGGCAATGATTGATATCGCAGGAAAGCTCGGCAGAACGACGTTTCGTTCCTACCAGGACCGTTTCGGCTTCGGCTACAAGACCGGAATCGACCTTCCCGCCGAGGAAAGCGGCATTCTGATCGACGTTCAGAACCTGAACGAAGTAGAGCTTGCGACCAGCAGCTTCGGCCAGGGCTTTAACATCACGATGATTCAGATGGCTGCGGCGTACAGCTCCATCGTAAACGGCGGCTATTACTACACGCCGCACGTAGTCAAGAAGATTATCAACGCAAACGGCGCTACCGTTTACGAAGCGAAGAACACGATATCCGCGCGGACGGTTTCCAAGTCCACGTCGGAATTCATCAAGAAGGCTACCCTCCGTACCGTTGAAGAGGGTACCGCAAAGCCCGCAAGAGTACGCGACTACCTTGTCGGCGGCAAGACCGGTACCGCACAGAAGGGTATTCGTGCCGAAGGCAAATACATCGTATCATTTATCGGAAGCGTACCTGCAGACAACCCGCAGGTAGTCATCTACGTGGTTATCGACGAAGTACATTCCGATACGCTTTATAACTCGAGCCGTCCGGCAACCGAGCTGACTTCCGCAATTTTGCAGGAAATCCTTCCGCATCTCGGACTATATCCGACCGAAGGCGAGATCGATTACGGCGTGGATATTGAGCCCTCGGATGAAATCGGAGCAGGTGTTGAGGAGAAGGAAGAAGAGAACAAATAAACGCACACAAAAAAGGAGCGAAGAAATGGATCTTAAGGGAAAAAAGATTGTCGTAATCGGAGCGGGCAAGAGCGGTATTTCCGCATGCAAACTTCTGACCGAAGAGGGTGCGGACATCACGCTGTATGACAGCAACGAGCAGATGGACGTAAAGGAAGTACGCGGCCGGATCGGCGACACATTTGCCGGAAAGATTGTTACCGGCGAGTTTCCGAAGAGCCTTGAAGAAGCGGAGCTGATTGTCATAAGCCCCGGCGTTCCTTCGGACCTTGATTATCTGAACCGAATCCGTGAGCGCGGCACACCAATCTGGGGCGAGGTGGAACTTGCTTACCGCTTTGCGAAGGGCAAGCTGATTGCCGTAACCGGAACGAACGGAAAGACAACGACCACGGCGCTTACCGGGGAAATCATGAAACTTTATTTTGAGAACGTTTTCGTTGTCGGAAACATCGGAACTCCATATACCGATTTTGCGAAACAGATGACGGAGGACAGCGTTACCGTCGCGGAGATGAGCAGCTTCCAGCTTGAATCGATTGACGAATTTCATCCGTGTGTCAGCATGGTTTTGAATATCACTCCGGACCATCTGAACCGCCATCATACGATGGAAGCTTACACTGCGGCGAAGTTCAATGTCGCGAAAAATCAGACGCCCGGCGAGGTCTGCTTTCTGAATTACGATGATGAAAGACTTCACACGGAATCCAAGAAACTGCATACGAAAGTGTTCTGGTTCTCAAGCGCGAGAATCTTAAAACGCGGACTGTATCTGTCCGGCGACAAGATCGTATATAACGACGGAACAAGCGAGCAGGTTGTCATTGACGTACATGAACTGAATATCATCGGAAAGCACAATTACGAAAATGCAATGGCTGCAATCGCCGCCGGCATTTCGATGAACGTTCCGATGCATCTGATTCAGGAAGCGCTCCGCAATTTTGTTGCGGTCGAGCACCGGATTGAGTACACCGCAACCAAGCGCGGCGTCATGTATTATAATGATTCGAAGGGAACCAACCCCGACGCATCAATCCAGGCCGTTAAGGCGATGGACCGCCCGACGATTCTGATCG
>CAMZEW010000148.1:0-3572 GCA_947305875.1 uncultured Lachnoclostridium sp. | reverse complement strand
TAACAATTCAAACGAATCTTCAAGGTTGTTTCACTATTCAGTTTTCAAGGTGCTCAGTGTTGCCGGCAATCGGCAAACAGCTTGATTAGAATAACACAAGCCCTCGCCGTTGTCAACACTTTTTTTGAACAAAAAGTTCAACGGAGAAAGAGGGATTTGAACCCTCGCGCCGCTCACGCGACCTACACCCTTAGCAGGGGCGCCTCTTCAGCCTCTTGAGTATTTCTCCAAGCTGAAAAACCCTGTCAATTATGCAGTTTTTTTCATGTTCCGGCACACCCGAAAAATCAGGTGGCGCATTGTTTAATATACCAAATTGAAAGGAATATGTCAACACATTTTTCCTTATCTCGCGGGCTTTTGAGACGGATTTTTCGTTCCCTTTTCCTTGTTCCCGTATCTAGTTCCAAACAGCCCGAATAAAGCAATATATTGTGTCTTTAAATAGGCGTTCATACCATTTGCCCGAGAAACGGTATGACTTCAAGGAGACTCTTCCGTACGGCAACACACTTTCCGGCGATTTCGTCATCAGGCTGCATCATATCCGGGACCATTACCGGCTGCATTCCGGCCGCATGCGCCGCACGGATTCCGTTGAACGAATCTTCAATCACAAGACACCCTGAAGGATCGGCGCCGAGTTCTTCCGCCGCAAGAAGAAATATATCCGGGGCGGGCTTACTTCTTCCGACCCGCTCGCCGCCGACAATCACCGAAAAGTAAGAAAGAAGTCCGGCGTCTCTGAGATGCTCTCTTACTCGGAGCTCGCGGGTAGAGGATGCTATCGCAACCGGGAGCTTCCGCTCGCTGAGATAAGAAAGAATCTCCCGAACGCCTTCCTTTAGCGGCATCCTTCCGCCGCCATAGCGCTCGTGATATAGGATGGACGCTTCTTTCGCGAACGCGTCATACGGAAAATCCTCCCCGTATGCATCCTTCATAATCCGTTCCGTCACCTCGCGCGTTACGCCGATACACTTGTAATAGTTTTCCTCGAGGTTTTCAAGCCGGTGTCTTTTCGCAATCTCCTGCCAGCAATATAGCGTCGCGCGTTCGGAATCGAAGATTACTCCGTCCATATCGAATATCACTGCTTTTACCCTGCGGTTTCTCCTTCTCATTTGCCGAAGAAAAAACTGCCCGATCCCTATGGTCGGGCAGTTTGTCAATCCTTCAATTGTTCTGCGTTCAGTTCGCGGGCTCTTCCGTCTGCTCGGGTTCCTCTTCGCCTTCGTCGATATCGGAGTCCAGTTCCTCTTCCGCATCCGCTTCCACTTCGTCGTCTTCGGAACGAAGCTTGCGCTCGAGTTCCTCAATCGTGCTCTCGTCCTCTTCGTCATCGCCCTGGACGATTGCGAAGCTTGCGACGCGGATGTCCTTGGTCGGATCCACGTTCATGCAGATGACGCCGGACGTGCTGCGGCCGATCTTATTGATATTACCGACCGGAATCCGAATCAGGATGCCTTCGTTCGTAATCATGATGATTTCGTCGTCATCGTTAACCATCAGTGCGCCTACGAGGTTTCCGGAACGTTCGTTGATCTTGTAGCAACGGACTCCTTTGCCGCCGCGGTGCTGTACTGAGAATTCATCGGTGTCGGTTCGTTTGCCGAGACCGAATTCCGAAAGGAACAGCGGCGCGTCGCCTTCGTCCGAAACAAGCATCGATACAACGGCGTCGCCTTCCTCCAGACGCATGCCGTATACGCCCATCGAGTTACGCCCGGTGCCGCGGACATCCTTCTCATTGAAGCGGATGCACTGGCCCATCTTGGAAACAAGAAGAATATCCTTCTTGTTGTCGGTCGCCTTTACGGAGATCAGCTCGTCGTCATCGCGGAGCGCCATGCCCTGAATGCCGGTCTTCCGGATGTTCGCATAAGCCTGCATTCTGGTCTTCTTAACGATACCGTTCTTGGTCGCCATGAAGAGGTAACGGTCGTCGCCGAATTCCTTCAGCGCAATAACCGCCGTAATCTTCTCGCCGCCGGTCATCTGCAGCAGGTTGACGATTGCCGTGCCGCGGGCCGTCCGGGAAGCTTCCGGAATTTCGTACGCCTTCATGCGGTATACGCGTCCGGTGTTCGTGAAGAACAGCAGGAAATGATGATTGGTCGTCATGAACAGGTCTTCGATAAAGTCGTCCTGTATCGTCTGCATTCCCTTGATGCCCTTGCCGCCGCGGTTCTGCGTGCGGAACTGATCGAGACCCATCCGCTTGATATAACCGAGCTTGGTTCTTGCGATTACGGTCGGGTCGTCCGGAATCAGGTCTTCCATCGAAATGTCAAATTCGTCAAATCCGATCGACGTCCGGCGGTCATCGCCGTAACGGTCCGCAATCGCGGAAATCTCGGTGCGGATTACGGAAAGAAGCTTCTTCTCATCCGCGAGAATCGAAAGGAATTCCTCAATCTGCGCAATCAAAGCATCATATTCGGCCTGCAGCTTCTCGCGCTCCAAACCGGTCAGCTGGCGGAGACGCATATCCACAATCGCCTGCGCCTGCACATCGTCAAACCCGTAACGGTCCATCAAACGCTGCTTTGCTTCCTGTGTCTGCTTGGAAGAACGGATAATCGAAATGATTTCATCGATGAAATCGAGTGCCTTCAGAAGCGCTTCCTTGATGTGCGCCTGTTCCTTCGCCTTATTCAGGTCATACTGGATCCGGCGGGTAACTACTTCCTCCTGATGAAGGAGATAGTAATTGAGCATATCAAGAAGGTTCAGAATCTTCGGCTCATTTTTCACAAGCGCGAGCATGATCACGCCGAACGTATCCTGCAGCTGCGTATGCTTATAAAGGTGATTCAGAACAACCTGCGGGTTGGCGTCCTTCCGAAGCTCGATCACGACACGCATACCCTTCTGGTCGGACTCATCGCGAAGATCCGTAATGCCGTCAATCCGCTTATCCTTATGCAGTTCCGCTATCTTCTCAATCAGGCGCGCCTTGTTTACCAGATACGGCAGTTCGGTTACGATAATCCGGTTCTTGCCGTTCTCCATCGGCTCGATATCGGTCACCGCGCGGACGCGGATCTTTCCGCGGCCGGTCCGGTAGGCTTCTTCGATTCCCTTCGTTCCGAGAATCATTGCGCCGGTCGGGAAATCGGGACCTTTCACAATCTCCATCACTTCCTCGATGGTCGTCTCCAGTCCCGCAATCTTATTCTCAATGATCTTGTTGACGGCGGCAATGACTTCCCGAAGGTTGTGCGGCGGGATGTTCGTTGCCATACCGACTGCGATACCGGTCGTTCCGTTTACGAGCAGGTTCGGGTACCGGGCCGGAAGTACGGCCGGTTCCTTCTCGGTATCGTCGAAGTTCGGAATCATGTCTACGGTGTCTTTGTTGATATCCGCAAGCATCTCGACGGAAATCTTCGAAAGACGTGCTTCCGTATATCGCATGGCCGCCGCGCCGTCGCCGTCCACGGAACCGAAGTTTCCGTGCCCGTCCACAAGCGGGTAACGGGTATTCCACGGCTGCGCAAGGCAGACCAAAGCGCCGTAGATGGAACTGTCGCCGTGCGGATGGTATTTACCCATCGTATCACCGA
>CAMZEW010000147.1:0-3582 GCA_947305875.1 uncultured Lachnoclostridium sp. | reverse complement strand
TACCCGGCAGAAGACGGGTATGATCAACTTTAAAGCTTTCAATGAGTTTCATAATTAACCTCCTAAACCGCGTCGGAATTATTCCCGGCGCTCTTATTTATTATATGTCCCGAAAGGCGTAAATTCAAGCGCTGCCTGACAATTCTCAATTGACACGGTCAAAGTTGAGGCTTTATAATACACTTAATCCCGTATTTATGGAAGAAAATACGGCAAATGAGAGGGAACTTCATGAGAATCGTTTTTTTGGAAGCCAACACACTCGGCACGGACGTGTCATTAAAAGCATTTGAACAGCTCGGTGACGTAACGGTTTATCCGCTTTCGGAACCCGGTCTTAATGCGGAACGGATTAAAAATGCGGACATCGTCATCGTAAACAAAATCCCGATGAACGAAGCAATTCTTAAGGATGCGGACCATGTCAAGCTGATCTGTTTAACCGCGACCGGCACGAACAATGTGGATTTTAATTACACGAATGCGCGCGGTATTACGGTGGCAAATGTGAAAGGCTATTCGACCGAAAGCGTCGTGCAGCATACGTTCGCTTTGTTCTTCTATGTCTATGAAAAGCTTGCCTACTATGATGAATTCGTTAAGTCCGGCGAGTATATCAAAAATGATATCTTCAGCCATTTTACGGTGCGGTTCCATGAACTTGCGGGCAAGACGTGGGGCATTATCGGGCTCGGTACGATTGGGACAAGGGTTGCGGAGGTCGCGAAGGCATTCGGCTGCAACGTAATCTATTACAGCACGAGCGGAAAGCACGACAGTGGGAAGTATGAAAGGGTATCCTTAGAGGAGCTGCTGAGCCGCTCCGACGTCGTATCGATTCACGCGCCGCTTAACGACGCGACAAGAGAACTGATCACGAAGCGGGAGCTTTCGATGATGAAAAAGGACGCGATCTTACTGAATCTCGGACGCGGCCCGATTATCAAAGAAGCGGACCTTGCCGAAGCGCTTCTAGCAGGAACCATAGGCGGAGCGGGACTTGACGTTCTTTCCGTCGAACCGATGCTTCCCGATAACCCGCTGTATGCCGTTCAGGACTCCGCAAGGCTTGTAATCACGCCGCATATCGGCTGGGCGACGACCGAAGCGAGACAGCGCTGCACGGACGAAGTTTTCGAGAATATCAAGGCATGGCTGAACGGTGAATACCGCAATGTCGTGACCGCCTGAGCGGAGTTTCGCGATACTAAACAAAAAGTTTTATATTTTGACATTTTTATATTGATATTCGGACTGAAATGTGTATAATAGTATTCGTTTGGTTTACTATATACACATTTTTTGTTTAGTATTCGTAAACGGAAGGACCGGAAGATGGAAATCGGACATAAATTAAAACAGATGCGGGTACGCCAGAACCTGACACTCGAAGAACTGGCAAGCCGGTGCGAGCTGACGAAAGGCTTTCTTTCCCAGGTGGAACGGAACCTGACGTCACCGTCCATCGTGACATTGAATGACATCCTTGAGGCGCTCGGGAGTTCGCTCGGCGAATTCTTCGGAGACGAAGAGCAGGAGAAGATCGTATTCAAAAAGAGCGACTTCTTCGTTGACGAGAAGGACGATTACACGATTCACTGGATTGTCCCGAACACGCAGAAGAACGAGATGGAGCCGATTCTTCTTGAAATCCCGCCGAAGAGCAGTTCCTTTACGGTGAATCCTCACAACGGCGAAGAGTTCGGATACGTTCTCGACGGCGTCGTAACGCTTGAAATCAGCGGTAAGCTTGCCACGGTCCGGAAGGGCGAAACTTTCTATTTAAAGGGCAGGGAAGACCATCTGTTAATCAATAAAGGCAGCAAAAAGGCAATGGTGCTGTGGGTATCCACACCGCCGGTATTTTAGATAAAGGAGACCGATATGAGCGACAATACGAAGAAAGCGGCAGCCGAGGCGGCACGCCCGGCCAATGCGCCCAAAAAACTGATTCAGTTCAAAAACATTGTTAAGAAGTTCGACGGCCAGCTTGTATTAAAGGGCATCAATCTGGATATTTACGAAAACGAATTCGTAACCCTCTTAGGACCTTCCGGCTGCGGTAAGACGACGCTCCTTCGGATTCTCGGCGGATTTTTGCAGCCGGATGAAGGCGAGGTCATCTTCGACGGAGAGAGCATTGCGGACCTTCCGCCGTACAAAAGAGACCTTAACACGGTTTTCCAGAAGTACGCCCTGTTCCCGCACATGAACGTATTCGATAACGTTGCTTTCGGCCTTAAGATCAAGAAAGAACCGAAGGATATTATCTACCAGAAGGTTACCCGTATGCTGAAGCTCGTCGGCCTCGAGGATTTCGGAAAGCGCGCCGTTCACGAGATGTCCGGCGGTCAGCAGCAGCGTGTCGCCATCGCGAGAGCCCTTGTCAACGAGCCGAAGGTACTGCTTCTTGACGAGCCTCTCGGCGCGCTTGACGCAAAGCTCCGTAAGGGCATGCAGCGCGAACTGAAGAAGATTCAGAAAGAGGTCGGCATCACATTTATCTTCGTTACGCACGACCAGGAAGAAGCGCTGACGATGTCCGACAAGATTGTCATCATGAAGGACGGCAACATCCAGCAGATCGGTTCGCCGACGGACATCTACAACGAGCCCGTGAACCGCTACGTCGCAAACTTCATCGGCGAGAGCAACATCGTTGACGGCATCATGATCAAGGACCACAAGGTCATGTTTGAGGACCGCCAGTTTGACTGCGTCGACGCGGGTTTCGCGACCAATGAGAAGGTTGACGTCGTAATCCGCCCCGAGGACCTTGACATCGTTCCGGTGAAGCAGGGCAAGCTCCGCGGGATTGTGCGTTCGACGCTTTTCAAGGGCGTGCATTACGAGACCGTTGTCGAGACGAAGGCCGGCACGAGCATCACCGTTGAGATGGTCGTTTCCGAAGACAAGCCGGTTGTTAATGAGGCGGCAGGCGAGATGATGAGCGCGAACGATTTCTATGTGGACGCGGACGACGTCGCGGAAATGATTTCGCATCCGGAAGACGCCGACGCATTCATTATCGACCGTGCGGACGCCCAGGCATGGGATCCGACGACCGACGAGCGTATCTCCATCACGAAGCTTGATTATGAGCTCAGCATGAAGAACGGACGCTATCCGGTCACATTTTCCACAGCAGCGGGAACGAGTGTTACCGCGGACATGATTGTGCAGGAGCCGAACCGCTTTGTTGCGGAAGAGCACGGAGAAGAGATTTACGCCGTAAACTTCTTCAAGAAGGCCGACGAAATCGCGGAGAGCATCGCGCTTGAGACCGATCTGAAGATCTGGGCCAACGCGCAGGCATACGACCTTGAGGACGGCAACCCGGTCGAAATCGTTGCGGTTGAGTATGATTTCGACCCGGCCGATGTGAAGCCCGGCAGCTATCCCGTAACATTCAAAACGCGCGGCTACGAGTACCGCGTGGATACAACCAAGGAAACGGAAGTCGGCTCGGTGGTCGGTCTGACATTTGACCCCGAAGACCTTCATATAATGGAAAAGTCCCAGAACGGCTGATCAGGAAGGGGATAACATAGCAGAGGATATAACCCGGAGCGCGATGGTAAT
>CAMZEW010000146.1:0-3610 GCA_947305875.1 uncultured Lachnoclostridium sp. | reverse complement strand
CGCCGCCCATCCGTTTCTTCTTCATTAATAGACAATAAGCACCCTTTTACGGGTGCTTATCTTATTATGTCATAAATTGTTGTTGATTCTTTACTCGTAGTATACCGGCTCGGCGGTCATCAAAAGGGCCGCAATCACGTAAATCCAAATGCTCATTCCGGCAAATGCCACAAGCAGCACGGTGATAATCCGAACCAGGGTCGAATCGACTCCGAGGTACTCGGCGATGCCTCCGCATACGCCGCAGATCTTTCTGTCATATCTTGATTTATAAAGTTTACGCATGGTATTCAGTGCTCCTTTGGATGATTTATTCTGTCCCTTCGGACATTTTGAGAATACCATGTCAAGATGAATGCGTCTTTTCGGAAAGATTAAAGTTAGATTAATCTTTCGCCTCCCGGCGGGAAATGCTACGCCGCGAAGCGTTTAAGCCACATAATACTGCGCCTGCGCGTGGAACATCTCCGCGTAGATGCCGTCAGGAATCGCAACGAGTTCGTCATGCGTGCCGTACTCTTTAATCGTTCCGTCCGAGAAGACGGCGATGCGGTCACAGAATTTACAGCTGCTTAATCGGTGCGAAATGTAGATTGCCGACTTGTTTCCGACGAGGGTGTCGAATTTGCGGTAGATGTCATACTCCGCCATCGGGTCAAGCGCCGCCGTAGGCTCGTCGAGGATGACAACCGACGCGTTCCGGTACAGCGCGCGGCTGATTGCGGTCTTCTGCCGCTGGCCGCCCGAAAGTTCGGTGCCTTTCTCGTCGAAGCTCTTGTAAAGCGTCGTGTCGAGCCCGTTCGGAAGCTTCTCCGCGTCTTCTGCTAGGCCGGACAGTTCGAGCGTTTCCTTTACCTTTGCGTCACGCTTTTCGGAATCATCCGCGGCATAATCGACATTGCCCATCTCGATATTCTCTCTTAAGGAAAATGCGAAGATGCTGAAGTCCTGGAATACCACCGAGAACAGCTTGCGATACTCTTCTTCGGAATACTCGCGGATGTCGACGCCGTCCACACAGATAGCTCCCTCGGTCACGTCATACAGGCGGCACAGAAGCTTGATGAACGTCGTCTTGCCGGCGCCGTTCAGACCGACAACCGACAGATGCTCGTTCGGCCGAATCGTGATGTTCACGTGCCGAAGCGTGTAATCCTCCGCCCGCGGATATTTGAAGCTGACGTCACGGAATTCAATCGTATGCTCCCCTGCGGTAACCGGCTTATCGCCTTTCACGGCCGTATCCGGGTATTCGAGGTATTCGAGGAAACGGTAAGCGTAGTTGCATTTTTCGGAAACCTGCTGGATGTTGCTGCCGATTCCCATAAGGCTCTGGTAGAGACTGGAAGCCGCCGAAACCGAGAGAGTGAATTCACCGACCGTTATCTTCTTACGAAGCACGCGGAGTCCCATGTAGAAGTAGCTGACGCCGTCACGGAGCGCGTTGGCGATGTTGCTTCCGATGGTGTTCTTGAGCTGCCTTCTGGCCTGCTCGCCCCAGAGATTCACCTGCTCCATGCCGAGCCATTCGCCCTTCTTGCACATCATGTCGGAGCTGTCATAAAGGCGGATGTCCTTGCCGTAGTAAAACTCGGCGAGCTCATACAGAACATAACTGAATATGCGGTTCGATTTTGCGAGTTTCAGGAAAAACTCGGTGTTGATCAGCTGGTTCCGGTAGTTGAAGTAGCAGACCGTCCCCATTAAAAGGAGCTGAATCGGCAGAAGCAGCGGACAGTACAGCGCAATCACCGTAATCGACGCGGTCATGAGCAAAATGTTATAGATGACATAGTATAGCCGGTCGAGAATCGATACAACGCCGCCGCTGTACCAGCTGATTCCCTCCTTCGCTTCGTTCTGCTTATCGAGCACCTTCGGGTCCTCGGTGTACGCAAAATCCATGCCCATCGACTTCTCCGAAAGCATCTCCGAAAGTCTTGCGTTGAACACCTCCGAGTACACGTTCCGCATCGAATCCGAAATGTTGATGAGAACCGACGACAGCAGTTCCGCGGTAACCGTAATTCCCGCATAGATGACGATGTTCCGGATATGCGTGTCCGCATCCGCGCCGCCGATGACCGCCATCAGTTCGTCTACGAGAAGCTTCGGAAGGAGCAGCACCTTGAGCTGCCCGAGGACATCTCCGACAAATCGGATTAGATAGAAAGCATACAGCACTCTCTTTTCTTTCCAGGCAAATGCGAGCATGAAACGAAGCGTTTTCTTCGTCACGCCCTTCGCGGTTTTGCTCTGCTCGCTGCCGAGCGCCTGCTCGAGTGTGCTTTTCTTACGCTTCTTTTCTTTCTTCGCCATCTTCTTCTCCTCCTTCCACATAGTACTGCGCCTGAACACGGAACATCTCGGCATAAGCACCGTCCGCCTGAAGAAGGCTTTCGTGCGTTCCGTATTCGACCATCTCTCCGTCTCGGAACATCGCGACCGCGTCGCAGAAGCCGGTCGAGCTTAACCGGTGGCTGATATAGACGGCGGTCTTTCCGCCGATCAGGTTGTCGAAATTCTGATAGAGTCTTGCTTCCGCAAGCGCGTCGAGTGCCGCGGTCGGCTCGTCGAGAACCACAACCGGCGCATCCTTATAGAGCGCCCTTGCAAGCGCAAGTTTCTGCTTCTCTCCGCCCGAAAGGTCAATACCGTCATCGAAGATAATCTTCAAAAGCTCGGTATCGATGCCCTTCGGCAGGCTGTCAAGCTTCTCCGAAAGCCCGGCGTCGCGGAGACTCTTCTCCGCTTTCTCGCGGTCGGTGTCCTCTTTCGTGTCCATCGACACATTTTCCGCAAAAGGATACGCGAAAATGTTCACGTCCTGGAATACAGGCGAGAAAACTTTATAGTACTCGCTCCGCTTGTAAGTGCGGATGTCGACGCCGTTCAGGAGGATGCGGCCCTCGGTCGGTTCGTAAAGCCTCAGAAGCAGCTTGATAAAAGTTGACTTCCCGGCGCCGTTCAACCCGACCACGGCGAGCCGCTCCCCTGCCTTAAGCGTCACATTCAGATTTTTGAGCGCGTACTGCTCCGCCTTCGGATAACGGAAGCTGACGTTCTCGAAGGTAAATTCGTAACTGTCATATTCCGGAACCGCATCGAGCCCCTCTTCCGCGCCGTCGTCGATTTCGAGGAAGCTTCTCCAGTCGTCCACCTCACGGCTTCTCGCAAGCATCGCGACCAAACCGTCGAACAGCGAGATAATCTGCGAGAAAAATGTCGCCGCAGAGCCGAGGTAAAGCGTGAAGTTACCGATGGTCATGCCCTTTTTGATGACCGCGTATACAAGCCACGCGTAGAGTGCGCACTGGCTCAGAAACCAAAGCACGTTGCCTGCCTGCCCGGTGAACCACCAGATTTTCTGGTTCTTTCGCTCCGCCTCAATCCGCGTTTCATTGAGTTCCTGCATCTTCTTCACGAGCCGGTCCTTAAGTCCGAATGCGCGGATATCCTTCGCGGTCTTGAAGTCGGTAGTCACATTTTCCATGTAGTAACGCTTGCGCCACCAGGTCGCGAGCGGATCCCAGATGGTCTTCTTCGTATAGCGGTTTGTCCGGTTTTTGATGAAGAAATTGGCAAATGCGAGCACGATCATTCCGAGCAT
>CAMZEW010000145.1:0-3664 GCA_947305875.1 uncultured Lachnoclostridium sp. | reverse complement strand
TGCTGCGTCAACAACATACCATTTTCTCTCTACATCAGCGGTAGCTGCCATATAAGTCTTCATAGGTTTAACCTCCAGTCCTTAATCTGCTTTCAACTGCCGAAAGCAGTCACTTTCCGCATTATACTGTACGGCACAGCCGATGTCAACACTTCTTTTCGGTTTTTGCAATTAAAATTGCGCAAAATGTCACATTTGATATGACATTTTACGCATATTCTTTTAACAATACCAGATTTTGCAGAGGCAGAGTCCCTTCGCGGGCAAGGTCGGTCCCGCAAGCGAGCGGTCCATGCCGGTTATGATGCCCGGGATTTCGGCCGGTTTTGTGCGTCCGAGCCCTGCGTTTACAAGCGTTCCGGCAATAATTCTTATCATGTTGTAAAGGAATCCGTCTCCCTCGACCGCGATGACGATCTCGTCGCCCGCTTTCTCAACCTGAATGCTTGTGACGGTCCGGATTTTCGTCTTCACCTGGGCGCCCGCAGCGCAGAAACTCGTAAAATCGTGCGTGCCGACGATGTAGGAAGCTGCCTCCTGCATGGCAGTCACGTCCGGTACTTCGCGCAGGTGATGCACGTAACGGAACCGCGTCGGCGGACAGACGTTTCCGATGAATATGCGGTACTCGTAGCGTTTCCTGTGCGCGTCGAACCGCGGATGGAACGACTCCGGCACCTCTTCGGATTCCGTGATGCGGATATCGTCCGGAAGAAACGAGTTGAGCGCGGGAACGAAGCGGTCCGCAGGAACCGGGGATTCCGTGTCGAATACCGCGGTCTGCCCGAGCGCATGCACGCCCGAGTCGGTCCGGCTGGCGCCGATTACTTCCGCGGGTTCACCGGTCAGCTTCCGGATTGCGTCCTCAACCGTCTCCTGAACGCTCGGCGCGCCGTCCTGCTTCTGCCAGCCGCAGTAATCCGTGCCGTCATATGCGATTGTCAGCCGAATCCGTCTCATAGCCACCTTCTTAACAAAATGATTGCGGCGAGATACACCGCCAGATAACAATAGGCGAGATAATCCGCCAAATGATACTTCAAAGGATGGAATTTGGTGCGTCCCCTGCCGCCGCGGTAACAGCGCGCTTCCATCGCCATCGCGAGGTCGAATGCTCTGCGGAATGCCGAGATAATCAGCGGAATGAAAATCGGTACCATCGCCTTGACACGTTTCAGGACGTTCCCGCTTTCAAAATCCGCGCCGCGCGCCTGCTGCGCCTTCATGATTTTGTCCGTTTCCTCAAGAAGAATGGGGATGAATCGAAGCGCAATCGACATCATCATCGCGACGTCATGCACCGGTACCTTAATCAGGGAAAGCGGCTTCATGAGTCTTTCAAGACCGTCGGTAAGCCGTACCGGTGTCGTCGTGAACGTGACCATTGAGGAACCGAGAATCAGAAGGATCAGCCTGAATCCGACGAAAAGCCCGCGGTACAGACCTTCTTCGGTAATCCGGAAGATCCAGAAATGCGCAATCACATGCCCCGGAATCACAAAGAAGTTGAAAACCATCGTCAGGAACAGAAGGAACAGAATCGGCTTCAATCCGCGCAGGATGTAACGGAAGGGCACATGCGACAGAATAATCACGCCCGCGAGGAACACAATCGTGATTCCGAATCCGTAAAATGAGTCAAAAAGGAACAGACTCACCAGATAGACAAGCGTGCCGACAATCTTCACGCGAGGGTCCAGCCGGTGAATCAGGGATGACGCCGGATAATATTGTCCGATGGTGATATCCCGAAGCATCCTATGACTCCTTACAAAGTTTTCTTATTTGGTTAATGCCGCAACGGCATCGTCAATCGTTATAAAATCCACTGCCGGGCGTTTCTCCGGCTCGAACAGGCTTCGCATGATTGCGGTCACCTGCGGAACGTCAAGCCCGACCTCACGGAGTTCTTCCATGTGCGAGAACACGACTTCCGGCTTGCCTGCATACAGAAGGCTTCCACGGTCCATTACATGAATCCAGTTCGCGTATCCGGCCACATCTTCCATGCTGTGCGATACAAGCACAACCGTGATGCCGGCCTCGCGGCGGATACGCGCAATCTCGGAAAGAATCTCGTCACGGCCCTGCGGGTCAAGTCCCGCGGTCGGTTCATCAAGAATCAGTACCTCCGGATGCATCGCAAGAACGCCTGCGATTGCAACTCTCCGCTTCTGTCCGCCCGAAAGTGCAAGCGGCGAATCGTTCCAGCACTCTTCATCCACTCCGACAAGCCGAAGCGCCTGCTCGGCGCGTTCCTTCTGCTCCTCGGCGGATAGTCCCTGGTTCTTCGGTCCGAAACAGACGTCACGAAGTACCGTCGATTCGAACAGCTGGTGCTCGGGATACTGGAATACGAGGCCGACTTTGCTGCGGAGTACGCGGCGGTTGTATCCTTTTTCGTGAATATCCTGCCCGCGGAACAGCACCTGTCCGCCGGTCGGCTTCTCAAGACCGTTGAACATCTGAATCAGGGTGGACTTGCCCGAACCGGTGTGCCCGATCAGGCAGACGAATTCGCCCTGTCTGATCTGCAGCGAAACATTCTTCACGGCCTGCTTCTCGTAGGCCGTACCGGGCGAGTATACGTATGAGACATCCTTCAGTTCAAGAAGCGGCGCTTCCGACTCGCCGAGTTCGGTAACGGACTCCTCGACATGATCCGGGATGCTTTCGTACGGATTCTTTACGCGGTACTCTTCGGGAAGTGCCCTGTAAGCTTTTGTAAAGCCCTCTACGGAGAGAATTCCCTCTGGAAGCGGAATTCCCCGCTTTCTAAGCTTATGCGCCAGAATCGTGGCCTGTGGCGCGTCTAAGCCCAGCTCCTGCAGCCGTTCCACCTGCGAAAAGATTTCCTTCGGCGTGCCCTGCATTGCAATCTTTCCGTGATCCATCACGAAGATCACGTCGGCCTCCGTCACCTCGCTCATATAGTGGGTGATATGGATGACCGTGATGCCTTCCTCGCGGTTCAGGCGGCGGATTGTCTTAAGCACTTCCTTCCGGCCGTTCGGGTCAAGCATTGCCGTAGGCTCATCAAGAAGGATACACTCCGGCTTCATCGCAAGAATACCGGCGACCGCGACACGCTGCTTCTGTCCGCCCGACAGATGGTTCGGCGAATCCTTGCGGCGGTCGTACATGCCGACGGCACGCAAAGATTCCTCCACGCGGTGGCCGATTTCCGCGGTCTCCACGCCGAGGTTCTCAGGACCGAATGCGACGTCGTCTTCGACAACGGTTGCGATGATCTGGTTATCGGGGTTCTGGAACACCATTCCTGCGGATTTCCGGATCTCCCAAATCAGCTCATCGTCGCGGGTATCCATGCCGCACACGATAACCGTCCCGCCGGTCGGGGACAGAAGGGCGTTGATCTGTTTGGCAAATGTGGATTTACCGGAGCCGTTGTGCCCGAGAATCGCGATAAACTGCCCCTTTTCTACGGAAAGGCTTACGCCGTCAACGGCGCGCTTTACCCCGATCCGCTCTCCGTTCTCATCGCGGCGGATATATTCGTATACTAGATTGTCGGATGTGACAATTCCCATGTTTCTCCTAAAAGAAACAGCGTAGCCGTTAACGACTACGCTGCTGCAATTTCAAAGATTATACGAGCTCAATCAATACTTCCATAGCTGCGTCGCCCTTACGAGGGCCAATC
>CAMZEW010000144.1:0-3695 GCA_947305875.1 uncultured Lachnoclostridium sp. | reverse complement strand
CGAACTGCCGCCGCAAATGTTCCGGCTGCGGCGCCGCCAAATTCGGCTGCGGCGTCTGCGTGGAGCCGCGTGACGAGTTCGGCACGAGCCTTTGCTATGACGGAATGGATACGGGGGTGAACGGATGAGAGTACGTGTCAGATTTGCAAAATTCGGAAGCGCCCGGTTCTTAGGTCACCTCGACGTGATGCGGTATTATCAGAAGGTATTCCGCCGTGCGGGACTTCCGCTTATGTTCTCGGAAGGGTATCATCCGCATCCGATTCTTTCGTTTGCGCAGCCGCTTTCGCTTTCGTATACGAGCGACGGCGAGTATTTCGATATGGAACTACGCGAGCCGCTTGACGCGGACTCAATCTACCAGGCATTGCTCGGCGCATGCTGCGAAGAAATCCCGGTAAACCGGGTGACGATTCTTCCGGACTACAAGCCGAACGAGAAGAAGATTACCGGCATGGCTTTGATCACCGGGGCCGCTTATGCGGTTTCACTCCGGCAAATGCCACGGGACCTGCCGGACGTACTCCTCAGGTTTGCGTCGGAGAAATCCTATATTGTCGAAAAAACGACCAAGAACGGAACGCGCGAATGCGATTTAAGGGCCGGCGTGCACGGACTTTGCATGCTTACGGGCGGAAAGGTCTCCCGGATCTTTGATGACGGAAGCTTTTCCTTTTCGGATAACGATATGATGTGCGGAGCGGAGCATGCTTCTTTATATGACGATACTGCGGTAATCGTATATCTCGATGCAGGAAGCGAACAGAACATCTCCGCGGAAGTATTTCTTCAGGGAATTCTTTCGTATGCGGGGATTACGGAAGAGAAGACTGAACGGACCATACACCGTATGGATCTGTTCGGTGATCAGGGAGAAAAGAAGGTGCCGTTATGGATGATCGAATCATAATCTGCCGGAAGGACGGCGTCCTTGTAACCGCCCTGTTCCGCGGAAAGGAATGCCGGAAGCTGTCTTTATGCAAAGAATCCGAGTTATTCCGTGTCGGGAACGTATATATCGGACGGATTGACCGGATGGTTCCGAACATGAACGCGTGCTTTGTCGATATCGGAACCGGGGAAAATGTGTATGTGCCGATCGAGAAGACCGAAGGCGCGCTTACGGAACCGAAACATGCGGACGGGAAGCTTCATGCGGGCGATTGCATTCTGATTCAGATTGACCGCCTGCCGTCGAAACAGAAGGCAGCTTCGGGAACCGGCGCGGTTTCGCTTGTCGGGAATGCCGTATGCCTTCTTCGGGGAAGAAAGGGAATATCTTTTTCAAAGAAAATCGACGTTCCCGGTTTCCGCGACCGGATGCGCGCGGAATTTGCCGGAAGAACGGAAGAAGGGTACGGGGTGATGCTCCGGACGAACTCCGTATATTTCGAGGAGGAGCGGATCATAAAAGAATATGAGACGCTTAGAACCTCGTATGAGGAAGTTGTGAGAAAGTTCCGCTGCGGCGTTCCGGGGACCTGCCTGTATGAGGGACTTCCGGAATATATGACTTTATTCCGGGACGAATACCTTGCGGAACTTGCGGAGATTGTTACCGACGATCCGGATGTTTATGCGAAGCTTTCGGAGTACTTTTCGGCGTTTCTTCCGGATTTCTCCGGAAAGCTTCGGAAATACGATTCCGAAAAGGTAAGCTTATATCATCTGCATGACCTTTCGAAGGTCTTTTCGGACGCTCTGGCGCGGACCGTTCCGCTTCCGAGCGGCGGAAACCTTGTGTTTGATAAAACCGAAGCGATGACCGTTGTCGACGTGAACAGCGGGAGAGGGTCCGCGCTTCGAAAGAAGAACGCGCTTCATGAGATTAACTTAGAAGCCGCGAAGGAGCTCGCGCGCCAGATGCGGTTACGAGGCCTTTCGGGGATGATTCTCTGTGATTTCATATCCACCGACGGCTTCTGGGATGCACAGGAATTGCTTACGAAGCTTCGCGAATATACGGCGAACGACCGCTCCGTCAATGTAGTCGATATCACGGCACTCGGAATCGTCGAAATCACACGGGAGAAGAAGGACGTGCCGCTTTACGAAACCGTTAAAAAACTCGGATTTGAACCATAAAGTAATAACGGAATGAAATTATACGATGAACATCACAATTTAATCGGAACCGTGCGGGACTCAGAACTGTTTGAAACGGAAAATGCCATCATGCCGGTCAGCGTACGCATAGATCCCCCGAAGAGGATTTCACTTCCGAGCGGGTATTATGTCATGGCATTTGCCGGCTTTATTGCATGTATTTCGCTGATTCTTACGATTCGTAATGATGCTTCTCCTTTTGTTGATGTCGATACGGTAAAGCGCCTGTCGGCGGCCGGACTTTTCGGGACCGGAGTGTTTCTTTTTGTGCCTCTTTCGTACCTGCTGCAACTGTCCGGACTTTTTATGCTTTCGGCTCGCAGACGCATGCTGTACGTTGCCGTGGGCCTTCAGGTTTTGCTCGGATATTTCGCCGGGAGGATGATCATCCGTTCGGATTATGCATTGTTCTCCGTCAATCAGACGATTGTTACGGCACTCGGGCTTATGATTATGTTTTTGGTTTGCGTTTCCATGCAGTCTGCATGCAAGTCCCGACTTGTCTGGTCGTTATTTCTTTTTAGAATTATACTGATGCTGATGGCTTTTCTTGCGGATTCCGTTGCTTTCTGCATGTATGCCGGGCTTTTGTACTATATGTTCGAAACTGCATATTGGATTTTGATACCGATGATGATTAAAAAGGCGGGAAACCATGAAAGTATATAATGAGAAAAAAGAATTTGTCGGGTATGTCAGTTCGGAGAACGGCATAATGACGATGTCCGGGCAGGATATCACAGAAGGACAGAATACCGGACTTAAGCTTCTGACGGAACGGGAACACGTGCTGCGGGTTTTTCAAGACCTCTTTCTTTGGTTTATCATAGCGGATGTGATTACCCTTTTGGGATTTTCGTCATATACATTTGCCGGATGGAGCAGCGATACGTCGCCGTTCTTCTTTCTGCTTATGAACGACAATTATATACTGACTTCACCGTTTGCCTTTTTGCTTAAAGCTGTTGCGGCTTTGGTTGCATGCTTTACCGTTAAAAGAATGGCCTTTGTTCTTTACATTTTTCTTCTTCAGGGAGTCATTGCAGCCTCGCTCACGCCGAGCGTGAAGCTGTCAACTCCTTTGTACGGAATGAACTGGCTCTCGGCGGAGATGTTTCTGATTTTTCTTGTGCCGTTTGTCATTCACCTGTTTTATAACTCGGAGTGTCTCTGCGATAACCCGTCTTATATAAGAAAGGCATTTCCGAATCTTTATAAAACCAATATTCTGTGCATGTGTTTGCTGATGTTCTTAGCAGTGCTTTATCTGGTTGTCGGAGTGATTACCGGTGAGACTTTTCCGGAACCGGATGAAACAGTATATGTCAGACAGATCAACAACCTTCTTGACAGAAGCGGGAACCGGTATCTGTCGGTTTCGTTTCTTATGTTTCGAATTCTGGAAATATACCAGTTCGGAATGGCCGGTTTCTATTTGAAGAAGATGAGGAAGAAACAAGATTTTTCTTGACATTCCCGACGGATTATGCTATTCTGTCACAGTATGCCGCACAATGGGGTCTGAAGAGCACGCAAGTGCCACCGTAGTTGGCGAGTAATGATAATAGGAGGTGCCATTATGTACGCGA
>CAMZEW010000143.1:0-3712 GCA_947305875.1 uncultured Lachnoclostridium sp. | reverse complement strand
ATTCAACCATCTATGGTTTAATACAAAAGGCAGGCGGAATATGATTATTCTGTTTTTGGTTTTGTGGATGATTTTAAACGGGCGCATCACCTGGGAAGTGTTCCTCACGGGACTTGTCCTTGCGGTGCCCGTTTATCTTTTTTTCTGCCTTGTGATGCGTTTTACGCCGAAGCGGGAGTGGGATTTCATCCGGAATCTTCCGTGGCTAATAAAATATTTCGGAATCCTTCTTTGGGAGATCGTGAAGGCGAACGTTGCGGTTACGAAACTGATTCTTTCGGACCGGCTGGAACCCGAACCGATCCTGGTCCGGTTTCACAGGCCGTTCAAAAAGAATTCCCATGAGGTTCTCCTCGCGAATTCCATTACATTAACGCCCGGAACGATTACCGTGGACCTCTCCGAGGATGACTGGTTCACCGTGCACGCTTTGGACCGTGAGTTTGCGGAAGGAATCGATCAGTCGGTATTCGTTCAGATGATTCAGGAACTGGAGGAAGCGGAATGAGTCTGTCGCAGGCTTACAACATACTGTACGGCGGAGCAATCGGCGTGCTCGTTCTGATTATGCTCTGCGTCCTGATCCGCGCCGTGAAGGGACCGGAGATTGTGGACCGCATCGTGGCAGTCAACATGCTCGGAACGCTGACGATCATGATTATCTGCATCCTGTCCCTGTGGCTTAAGCAGGGGTATCTTCTGGATGTCGCGATTATCTATGCGATGATTTCCTTCCTCGCCGTTGTCATACTGACCCGCATCTATCTCGGCGTATATCACGAGAGAATGCTGAAGAAAGAGGAGGAACGCCATGAGTGACTGGATTCTGTTCGGATGCGCCGCGTTCCTGATTCTGTGCGGGCTTCTTGCCGCCGTAATCGCCGCTTTCGGATTATTTAAATTCCGCTTTGCGCTGAACCGCATGCATGCCGCCGCGATGTGCGACACGCTTGCGATACTTCTTGTATTGTCCGGGCTGATTGTTCTGTCCGGGATGAATTTCGATTCTTTAAAACTGTTTTTGATTATTCTGCTGCTTTGGTGCGCAAGCCCTGTAGCGTCGCATCTTCTTGCGAATCTTGAAGTAACGGTTTCCCCGCGGCTTCGGGACAACTGCGAGGTGAGCGACGGGGACGGAAAGGAAGAAGAGAAGCCATGACGAAAGCCATTCTTTTACTGCTCGTATTGTTTCTGATTCTTTGCGCCGTCTGTGCGGGCTTCACGAAAAATCTGCTTGTTTCGATTATTATCTTCATGTCCTACAGCCTGATTATGTCCGTTATCTGGATGTTTCTGGAGGCCCCCGACCTCGCGATTACCGAGGCCGCCGTCGGCGCCGGCGTGACATCCGTTTTGTTCTTTGCGACGCTCCGGCGCATCAACGCCATCGCGAAGCAGGACCGAAAGGAGGAAAAGCATGAGCCGGATCAGAAAGGATTATGACATCTCCTTCCGCGCCCGTTTCCGCCGCTATATCATGGGCGAAACGGAGCTTCCCGAAGTGGATTACATGCCGGAGTTTCAGAAGCAGATAGCCGAAGAAAAGGCAGAAGACGAACGTGCCACGGAGCATTACCTGATGCCCCCGGCCGTCGATCCGATGGAGGACGCAAAGCGTTATGCGGAGTTCTCCGGAATGCGCTGGTTCCGCCGTCTGTACGCCGTCATGGCGCTTGTTCTGTGCGTCGGAATCTGCGGCATATTGATCTATAACGTTGCATTCATGCCCGAATTCGGAAGCGCCGACACCGCGATGAACAACGAGGTAACCGAGCGCTATATTGAAAAAGGACAGGAGGAAACCGGCGTCGTGAATACGGTCACCGGCGTCATCCTCCAGTACCGCGGTTTTGATACGTTCGGCGAGACGCACGTGCTGTTTCTTGCAACGATTGCGGTCATGATTCTTCTTAAGAAACGCAAAGACGAAGAGCCCGTAAGAATGGACGGGGAGAACCCCGGCGGCGACCGGATTCTCAGGACCATGGCGCAGTTTATGGTTCCGATTATCTTCCTGTTCGGGCTGTATGTTCTGGTGAACGGACATCTTTCGCCCGGCGGCGGTTTCTCCGGCGGCGCGATTATCGGAGCGGGCCTGATTCTTTACTCGGCATCGTTCGGATTTACCGCGACGGCGCGTTTCTTCAACGAGCGCATTTACGACATCGTGAAGGTCGGCTCGCTCGTGATTTACAGCCTCCTGATCATCTATTATCTGTTCACAGGGGCAAATGGGATCGCTTCCGTTGTACCGCTCGGAAAGGCCGGCGCAATCTTAAGCTCGGGGCTGATACTGCCCATTAATATCCTGGTCGGCTTCGAAGTGGCGTGTACGATGTACGCGTTCTTCGCGCTGTTCCGGAAAGGAGGGCTGTGATGCTTTCCTATCTGTGGAACAATTACGTAAGCGTGGCCGCAATGATTCTGTTCGGCATCGGATTCTGTAACCTGCTGTTGCAGCGGAACCTGATCAAGAAGATCATCGGCCTTAATATCATGGATACCGCGGTATACCTGTTCCTTGCTTCGATGGGCTACATCGAGGGACGCTTCGCGCCGATACTTAAGGACGGGGTGACCGAAGCCTCGCAGTACGTGAACCCGCTTCCGAGCGGCCTCGTGCTTACCGGCATTGTCGTATCCGTCAGCGTAACCGCCCTGATGCTCGGTCTTACGGTTAAGCTCTATGAGCGTTACCGTACTCTCGACATCGACGAGATTACGACCATGGTGCGAAAGGAGCATGAGTGATGGACTTTGTGCGTAACTTTCCTTTCATCTGCATTATGCTCGCCATGGTATCGGGACCGGTTTCATCGGTGCTTTCCGGAAAGAAAGCGGGACGGCTCTGCATGCTGGTTGTCTCGGCCTGCGGAATTCTTTCGGGCGTCACGCTTTATTACACGCTCCGGATCGAAGAGCCGTTCGTCTATACGATGGGACGCTTCCCGGCGCCGTTCGGAAACGAAATCCGCGCGGGCGTTCTCGAAGCCCTGATGGCGACGTTTTTCTGCCTGATTATGTTACTGTCCTTAATCGGCGGACTGAAATACTTAAAGCAGGACGTTCCGGACGAGAAGAAGAACCTTTATTTCATTATGATCGACCTTCTTCTTGCGTCGCTCCTTTCGCTGATTTACACAAATGACATGTTCACCGGATATGTCTTCGTCGAAATCAATACGATTGCGGCGTGCGGACTGATTATGATCCGCGGCTGGGGACGGAACATCCTCGCGGCGACCAAATACATGATCATGTCGCTGCTCGGTTCCGGTCTTGTTCTTGTTTCGATTTCGATTCTTTACGGAATTACCGGACATCTTCTGATGTCGAACATGCACGTTTCGGTCGTCTCGCTTGTCGAATCGAAGAATCACATCGAGCCTTTGATTATCGCCGTAGGTCTGTTCGCTGTCGGTATCGCGATTAAGTCGGCGCTGTTTCCGTTCCACGCATGGCTTCCGGATGCCTACAGCTATTCCACCTGCGCATCGAGCGCGATTCTTTCGTCGCTCGTTTCGAAAGGTTATATTCTGTTCCTGCTGAAGTTTATATACCGCGTGATCGGGACGGACGTGCTCAAAATGACCGGCGCGGACGACGTGCTTTTCATGTTCGGTATCGCGGCAATGCTGGTCGGCTCGATTGACGCGATTCAGCAGACCGACATCAGCCGCATGATCGCATTCTCCTCGATTGCGCAGATCGG
>CAMZEW010000142.1:0-3784 GCA_947305875.1 uncultured Lachnoclostridium sp. | reverse complement strand
CGCGCTTCGGCCGATCTCACGGTAAGGCGTTTCGAGAATAATCGGAGTGTTATCGAACTCCGGAATACGGGTTACGCCATACAACGCATCGAAACCGATTGACCCGAAGCCGATGTTCTCGTGGCGGTCCTTCGCGGCGCCCTGCTCGTTCTTCGAATCATTCAGGTGGATGCAGGCAATCTGACTTAACGGGAAGTACCGCTCAAACTGTTTAAGAACGCCTTCGAAATCTTTCTTCACATCGAATCCTGCATCATTCAGGTGGCACGTATCGAGACAGATGCGGAGCTTGCTGTTCCACTGCACGCCGTCATAGATGCGAGCCAGTTCTTCGAATCTCGAGCCGATTTCGCTGCCTTTTCCGGCCATCGTTTCAAGCGCGATATGCACCTTGCAGTCCGCGGTAAGAACCTCATTCAGTCCCTTTACGATCGATGCGATTCCGGCGTCCTCTCCGGCCCCGACATGCGCGCCCGGATGCAATACAAGCGTATCGGAACCCATTGCCTCTGTCCGCTCGATTTCCTTTCGGAGAAATGTCACTGCAAGATCATACGTCTCCGGATTCACCGTATTCGCAAGGTTGATGATATAAGGTGCGTGCACCACGAACTTCGTAATTCCATGGACTGACATAAGTTCATGAGCAGCCGGAATGTTCAGTTCAGAAATCTCCTTGCGGCGCGTGTTCTGCGGCGCACCGGTATAAAGCATGAACGTGTTCGCGCCGTATGAAAGCGCTTCCCTGACGGACCCGAGCATCATTTCCTTTCCGCTCATTCCGACATGTGAACCAAGTAACATAGAAGCCCCCTAAAGTTTCTTTAAAACAAATCCGGTCAGCCCGGTCTTCTCGGCAATCGTCACGTATTCTTCAATCCGGAATATCCCGGACGCGTATTTCCGCACGAGGTCCGCGTTTCGGCTGAGCATGAAAACGTAAGCGCCGTCAACAAGGTGTTCCTTCGCCTTTCCGAAGAAGCGGTAATAAACCGTATCAATCTTCGGAAGCTCGTCCGGATTCATCGTAAACGGCATATCCGTAACAATTTCATCGAACAGGTCGTCATGCCGGAAATCGAAGAAATCCCGGTGAATAAAGTAAATCGGGTATTCGGATTCGTTGCCGTTCCGCCGTGCCTTATCGATGGCCTCTCCGTACGTATCGACGCCAAATGCCACGGTCACCGGCTTTAACAGGTTCCGTTCAAACAGCATCGTGCCGACGCCGCAGAACGGGTCAAGCACCTTCGCGTCCTTCTTCATGTATTTCTCATAAAGCTTCAGAAAAGCCGCGGCCGTAACCGGCTTGATGCTTGCTGCAACCGCTTCCTTACGGTACGCAAAACGGTTTTCATTGAGCGTAAACAGTTTAAAGAAGAACCGGTAGGTTCCGTCTTCCCGAAGGATAAACCTAAGCTCGACTTCATAATTGTCCTTCCGCATCACAAGCTCATGGTCGGAAAGCCGCAGAATCTCGCCCGAAATCCGTTTGATCAGAACAGATTTCTTCTTCTCCTCGACGCCCCGCATCTCAATCCGGTAAGAGAAGGCGCCGTCGCCCTCGTGCCGGTCCTTAAGGAACTTCACGAGTCCGCCGTCAATCAGCTGCAGCGCGGCCGCATAAGGGTCACCGGAAACCGTTGTAACGCCCGGCAGAAGAAACAGAATCTCACGGTAGGCCCGGATATTCACATAGCGGTCCAAAAGCCTTGTCTTTAAGAGAATTCCGGTCGGAAGCACCTTCTTCTTCGGCTCATCGGTAATGAAGCTGTCCGTAACCGAAATGAACGGCTTATCAATTGCGAAAAGCACCTCGTTCTCAAGCCCCCATCCGGTAAATGTGTGCTTTCCTTCCTCGTGATCCGAAATGCATTCGTTTAAACAGAGTAGCTCTTCATTCAGATGCTTCCGGTCCTCCGGCGAGATATCCCCGGATACGATTTCGTCGCGCCTTGCAATCAGAATGTCCCGGATCGGTTTCTCGAGTGAGAAGTTCCGCAACGATTTCAGATACTGCGGACGGACATAAAGCACGCTTTCCTTCTGAAACGCACGGATCAGGATGGACGGAACAAGCGGATCGTTCACATAACCGATGGCCCGCGCCGCATTCTTTCTGGTCTTCGCGTCTTCGCTTTCAAAATATGCCGGTACGAAATTCATCAAAGGAATGTGATATTCCTCAATTTCGACCGGCAGCATTCCGCCGAGACGATCCGCGAGCGACGCAAGCGTCTCCCGCGGACTGACTCCGTATTCCAGTTTTTCAATCAAACTCCTCATTTTTGTTCCATTTCCCGTTGAATGTCTTCCAGGTGTCTTTCAATCATCTGATATGGCTCCCGGTTTTTAATGAGGTCAATATAATCCCAAATCGTAACAATCTTCTTTTCGCAAAGGATTCCGCCCCCTGCGGGACGAATCCCGTGCACGTCCGAGCCCGCCGTCATCGCGAAACCGAACTGCTCGGCAAACCAGATAGCACGGTCGTTCTGAATCTTCGGGTTGAATGTATTAATGCCCTCTACCGCATCGATATAATTCGGATACAGCCCGATTCCCTCAAGGTAGCCGCGCTGGCGGAACGGATGCGCCTGCACAATGAAACCGCCGTCCGCATGCACCTTTTCATACTGCACCCGCGGAGACCAGTTGATCATATCGGGATGCTTCAAGAGCCAGTCCTTATCGAGTCCGTAGATCAGGAATTCTGCGCCCATGTAGTTATCTTCCCAGCCGAACAGGACGTTCAGGCCGATCCGGTCGCCTTCCTCTTTCTCATGCTCGTATCCGCTGCAGAATTCCTCAATATACTGTTCCCACGGCAGGTCGCGCGCGGGTCTTGTATTACCCCGGAAGAAATGGTCCGTGGCGATTACTGTATCGTACCCTTCCTCTTTGCGGGCGCGGGCACATTCGTACCCGTCGGAATAACCGCAGGCGCTGCCTTCTTTCGTATGACTGTGTGTTTCGATCTTGTACATGGACCGGAAGTATTCCTTTCCTTTAATTTGTTTCCTTAAGCCGTTTGGACATCATCAGGGTGCATATAAACTCAAAAACAATGCGTACAACATATACAATCGGCGCAACGAAAAGCAGACCGTTAAATGCGATATCCTGAAAAACTTTATGTGCGTCCTGCCACCTGTAGTCGTGGACATTGTAAAACAACGCAGAGCCTAGTGCGGCAACGAATAAAAAGATAACCACGATACCGAGAATCAGAAGAATTCTCCAAAGAACCTCCATCTTCCCCGGCATCCTTTCGGAAATCTCCTTATGCATCAGCCAATAGTATACCGGTTTAACCGATACAATCAAAATCGCAATAACCACGCCGACAACCGCTTGCAGTAATGCACTTTGAAAAACCGTCACTACGGATATGAGGCCCGTAAGCGTCAGAAAGCAGGCTGCCGTTCCGTAAACCGAAACGGTTTTAAAGCCCTTTTTGTATTCTTCGAGCTTATCAAGATTAACACAAAAGATCAGATGCGCAATAAGAATTCCTATGCCGACAAGAATAGCAACAATTAATGACCCATACGGCGCGTCATTATCCTTGACGAGATATCCGAAAAGCGAACAGATCAAATAAGCAATCATTACGGCCTGCGCAAGGATACAACGCATACTGACTTTTGCCACTTTACGGAAGCTGTCCGAAAACCCGTTATTCTGCTCCATTATGCCCCCCAAAAAGCGCTGCTGCGCTAAATGTTATAGCCTACAAGAAATGCCTGCTTATTCAGCTCTACGGTCTTCGGCGGAACGGTAT
>CAMZEW010000141.1:0-3894 GCA_947305875.1 uncultured Lachnoclostridium sp. | reverse complement strand
ACGAAGGCAAGGGCATCATTATTGCCGTCAACAAATGGGACGCCGTCGAGAAGGACGACAAGACAATCTACAAACATACCGAGGACATCCGCCAGATTCTGTCCTTTACCCCCTATGCGGAAATCATCTTTATTTCCGCGCTGACCGGACAGCGCCTTACGAAGCTGTATGACGCGATCGAAAAGGTCATTGAAAACCAGAACAAGCGCATCGGCACCGGCGTATTGAACGAAATCATGATGGAAGCGACCGCGCTGCAGCAGCCGCCTTCGGACAAGGGCCGGAGATTAAAGCTTTTCTACATCACGCAGGTTTCGGTGAAACCGCCGACCTTCGTCATCTTCGTGAACGACAAGAAACTGATGCATTATTCGTATGTGCGTTATCTCGAGAACAAAATCCGGGAAGCGTTCGGATTTGACGGAACGAGTCTTAAGTTCATCATCCGGGAACGGGACGAAGATAAGAAATAACGGTTTTGGAGTGGGTTATGGCAATCAAGATTGCTTTGTGTATTATCGTCGGGTATCTGTGCGGAACGGTTTCCACCGGGTATCTGATCGGGCGGCTGCATCACCTTGACATCCGCAATTACGGAAGCGGAAACGCGGGTGCGACCAATGCGAGCCGCACGCTCGGGAAGAAAGCGGGAATCATAGTTCTTCTCGGAGACCTTTTGAAGGTATTCATTCCCGCATGGCTCGTGCATTTTGTAATCTTCGAAGGCGAGGATTATGCGACGCTTCTTTGCGAAATCACCGGATTTGCCGGCGTGCTCGGACACAATTACCCGGTATGGCTGCACTTTAAAGGCGGCAAGGGCGTTGCCTCGACGGGCGGCGCGATGGTCGCGACGGACTGGAGAGTGCTTTTATATCTTCCGGGATTCTTCATTCTCGTATGGCTGACCGGATATGTTTCGCTCGGATCCTTATATATCCTTGCATTCTATCCGTGCTACCTCGCAATCACGCGGTACGGCGACCCGTATTATCTCGCCATGGTATTGGTTGCCTGCGTGTTCACGGCGTCCGGGTTTTACATGCACCGGGCGAACATCAAACGGATTTTAAACGGTACGGAGCGTAAGTTCGGACAGCGTGTCGAAGTTCCGGCCGAAACAACGAAAGAGGAAAAGGAGACAGAAACATGCACAGAAGAGTAGCTGTTCTCGGCGCAGGTACCTGGGGCACCGCGCTTGCCATTCAGCTTGCGGAAAATGATAACGAGGTTACGCTTTGGAGCAAGCTCCCGAGAGAAATCGATGCGCTCCGTGCGGACCGGAAGAATGTTCCGAATCTGCCGGACGCGGTTTTGCAGGACAGCGTCATCCTGACGACCGACCTGAAGGAAGCCTGCAAAAAGAAGGACCTCATCGTATTTGCCGTAGCGTCGCCTTACGTGAGAAGCACCGCGGAACTTTGTAAGCCGCTTCTTCCGAAGGGACAGATTATCGTAAATGTTGCAAAGGGTATTGAGGAAAGCACGCTGATGACTCTGACGGAGGTACTTCACGATGTGCTTCCCGATGCGGAAACGGCGGTTCTTTCCGGACCGAGCCACGCCGAAGAAGTCGGCAAGGACATTCCGACCGCTGTCGTAGTCGGTGCGAAGAGCCATGAAACCGCGACGATGATCCAGGATACGTTCATGAACGATTACTTCCGCATCTACACGAGCCCCGACGTTATCGGAATCGAGCTCGGCGGATCCTTAAAGAACGTCATCGCGCTTGCCGCGGGCGTCGTGGACGGTTTGGGACTCGGGGACAATACGCGTGCCGCACTTATGACGAGAGGCTTAACCGAAATCAGCCGTCTGGGCGTTGCGATGGGCGGCAATCTCGAGACGTTCCTCGGGCTTTCCGGCATGGGAGACCTGATTGTAACCTGCACAAGCACGCACAGCCGGAACCATAACGCCGGTTATCTGATCGGCAAAGGCTACACGATGCAGGAAGCCATGGATGAAGTCAAGCAGGTTGTGGAGGGCGTTTACTCCGCAAAGGCGGCGCTTCTTCTTGCGAAGAAGTACAACGTCGAAATGCCGATTGTGGAAAAAGTAAACGAAGTTTTGTTCGAGGGCCTTACGGCGACGGAAGCGCTTGCCGATCTGTTCGGAAGAAGCCGTGCCGAGGAAATCAACTGGCCGGAAGAGAAGTAGGACAGGCCCCTTTTTGAGAGTGGATTCGACTTATGAAACGGTATGTGCTGTTCGGTGAAATTGCTTTGATCATCCTTCTTGTAGGATTGATTCTTCTCGATTTCACCGGTATCGGGCGATCGATACGAAAACAATATAACGCGATTGACCACATCCCGCCTTCGGTGACGCCGGCGATTGTTTCGGTTGTGCCTCTTTCCGAGGAAGACCCGTCTGCCATCTATCATAAAGACGGCGATCAACTGGTCGGACCGACGCCGACGCCGACCGATACGCCGACGCCGACCCCGACGCTGAGCCCCGAAGAGCAGTACATCAAGAACGAGATTGATAAAGCGTTCGCTTGCTCGGTGCCCGGTAACATCGCATTTGCCAATGTGGACGATTACCTGAGCATCCGGCGGGAACCGGACGGCAATTCGGTTCGTCTCGGGTTGATGAATCCCGGAGACAGCTGCCTCGTGGAATCGGTCGACGGCGAATGGGCTTATGTGACGAGCGGCACCGTGAAAGGCTACTGCGTCGCAAGGCTTTTACTGCGCGGACCGGAAGGCGAAGCGTACGCGCGCGAACATGTAATCTATACGGCAACGGTGACCGGCGTCGTGAACGTCCGGAGCTCGCCGACGACACAGGCGGAAAATGTGATTACCTCGCTTAATGTAGGCGATGTCGTAACCGCCAAAACGCCGGCCGTCCGAAGCGACAACGACCCGACGACGCTTCTGTTCATCGAAATCGAACTGAAGGACGGAACGACCGGATACATTGCGAGTTCAAAAGCGGATATAACCTATTCCTGGCCGGTCGGAAGGGAAATCGACGACCGGAAGGAACAACCTTAGATACGATAGGAGAACGGAATTATGGATATGACACTTCGCTGGTACGGAAAAGATTTGGACAGCGTTACATTGAGCCAGATTCGTCAGATTCCCGGCGTGACCGGCGTAATCTCTTCGCTGCATAAGGTTCCGTGCGGAATTGCATGGACCTTTGAACAGGTAAAGGAACTGAAGGATGAGGTGGAAGCCTCCGGACTTAAGCTGATCGGTATCGAGAGCATTAACGTGCATGAGGACATTAAGCTCGGCGCACCGACCAGGGACATGTACATCGAGAATTACTGCAAGTCTCTCGAGGCATGCGGAAAGAATGACATTCATCTTGTATGCTACAATTTCATGCCGATTTTCGACTGGACGAGAACCGACCTTGCGATGCCGCTTCCGGACGGGTCGACTGCGCTTGCGTATGATTCGAACCTGATTGACGGAATTGACCCGAATACGATGTTTGAGCGCATGGAGAATGCAAGCGGCGGATTCATTCTTCCGGGCTGGGAACCCGAGCGGAAGGACGAAATCAAAGAGCTTTTCGAAAAATATAAGGGCGTTACCGCAGAGGATCTGATGAACAACTTCAAGTATTTCCTCGACGGCATCATGCCGACCTGCGAAAAGTATCAGATCAAGATGGCGGTGCATCCGGACGATCCCGCATGGAGCGTGTTCGGGCTTCCGCGTATCGTGACGAGCGAGAAGGCGCTTGAAACAATCGCTTCGCTGAATCCGAGCATCTGTAACGGCTTTACGCTTTGCACCGGTTCGCTCGGTTCGAATCTCGAGAACGACCTGTCGAAGGTAATAAGAAACCCGAAGATTGCGCCGCGGATTCATTTTGCGCATCTTCGGAACATCAAGTTTGAGGCGCCCGGCGTGTTCCACGAGA
>CAMZEW010000140.1:0-3990 GCA_947305875.1 uncultured Lachnoclostridium sp. | reverse complement strand
AATCCACCACCTGCTCTTTAAGCAGAACATCAAGAGCAACACGGTCGAAGAACGGCGCCTTCAGATGCATACCTACGCTCCAGGTCGTCTGGTAGCCGCCGAGACGCTCTACGATGAAAGCGTGCGCCTGCGGAACGACCTTCAAACAGGAAGTGATGAAGATGATCAGAACGATAACGGCAATTACAAGCCAGATGGCTCCCCACGGTATGTCCTGGCTGGTTTCTGATAGAAATGCGAGCATAGTTTAGTCCTCCTTCGGTTGAATAATGAGTTTGACGCCTTCCACGCGGGCAACCGTTGCAAGTGTTCCTGCGGGAAATGTCAAACGGTCGTTAAAGCTTCGCGCGGCCCATTCCATTCCGGCGAGATCGGCACGTCCGGTGTTCGTGTAGTTGTTCACTTCCTCCGTAACACGAACGGTCTTTCCGATAGCGGAATCCACATTGGTTTTTGCCCTGCGCCGGTTGAACCGCTTCAATGCGGAAGGACGCAGGAACAAGAGAAGTGCGACGGAGCAGACAAAGAACACGATAAACTGCACCGTCAGGTTATCGCAGAAGAGACTTACCAAATACGCAATCAGAGCGCCTCCCGCGAACCAGATGGTAGTCAGTGCCATAGTGGCGGCTTCGATAATCAGAAGCACGGCAAGGATGGCAAGCCAGTACAAGGGATTCATGAAACTCCTCCTTTCTCCTCGTGCTGCTCATCATCAGCCCCGGCCGGTTCCTCACCGGGCGCTCCCCCGAGCAGCGAATTAATGACGTAAGCATAGATGTCGGCGTTTTTCTGCCGCCAACGGGAACAGACGGTCTTTGCATTCTCCTCCGTTGGAACCGTAATGCGGATTTCAATTACGGTGGTATCGCGTTCCACCACCTTCAGTTCGCAGACGTATTCGTTCTTCTTGGCCTCGTAATAGTCGGCGATATTGGAAACCTCCTCCCGGAGCGAATACTTCTGCTCGGTGAGGAACATGTCGATGTCGTCGCGGATGTTGCGGGATATGTTCTGGTAGAAGAAGGAGAGCGTCTCCTTACCTTCCGGCGTAATCCGGTACAGGTAGTTGTTCTTCATCTCCTGCAGGCTTATATAGCCGTCATCCACAAGATCGGAGAGTACCTGCTGCACATTGAAGTAGTTCGTGTATTCCTTCGCGGTAATGAAATCCGTAAGCTGCGAATTCGTCATCGGAAAATCCACACGGTCCAGAATGTACAGGATAATCAGTTTGTAAAGCATCAATGCTTCGGGCTGCATGGAAAACTCCTTTCGGCGTTTTTGTATGCAAAAAGGCTGTTGCACATGGTACAACAGCCTCTTTCGAAAACGATATTACTGCGGCAACTCGGTGGGAGTAGCCATTCCGAGGCTTGCTTTGAGGGCTTCGAGCTCGGCATCCACATTCGGATCGTTCACGTACTTCGCAGTGAGATCCTTGATGGAGTTGGTCGGGTTGGAAGCATTGAGCTCGGCAACCGCCTGTGCCTTGTCCAGTCTCTTGTTTGCGAGCTGCTCATAGCGCTCGAAGCTCGCGATGGAATTGTTGGCGCTGGCTACGTTGGAGGTCATCTTGTTGATCTTCTCCTGAGCCTTTGCTACGGCAATCTTACCCTTAATGGTTTCCTTGCGTGCCTCAAGTTCCTTGATGTCGGTTGTGAGCTTGTCGTGCATGTCTCTCATCTTCTGGGAGTTGTCATGCGCAACCGCGTAGTTTGCCTGGAGGTCGGTAAGCTTCGCGGTAAGTTTGGCCTTCTCGGCGAGGAAACGCTTCGCATCCTCTTCATTGCCTGCGGTCAAAGCCTTAACGGCGTAGCTCTGCATCTTATCGATTTCGGTCTGGCAGTCGTCTACCTGACGCTTGCAGGACTTCTCCTGAGCCATAACGGAAGCCGTTTCCTGCTTAACCTTTACAAGATCGTCATTCATGTTCCGAAGGCACTGATCGATCATCTTCTCCGGATCCTCTACTTTATCAAGAAGAGCATTAATATTCGCGGACATGATGTCCTTGAATCTGGACAGAATTCCCATAATTCTTACTTCCTCCAAATGATTACTTTTGTTCGGAATAACCCGACTGAATTCATTTTATTATATTTAGCGGTGATAGTCAAGAGAAAAAAGGTAAAAATTATTTACACTTGTTCATTTTCCGCAATTGTTATATAATGTATAAAGTTTCGAAATGAGGGAATGATTATGTGGATTGCCGATAAATGGGAAGACTATGAAGTGATAGACACCTCCGCGGGCGAAAAACTCGAGCGATGGGGGACTTACCGCCTGATCCGTCCGGACCCGCAGGTGCTTTGGAACACGGAGCGGAAGAACGACGGCTGGCATAATCCGGATGCCCGCTACCACAGAAGCAATAAGGGCGGCGGAGAGTGGGAGTTCTTTCACCTGCCAAAGGTGTGGCAGATCGGTTACGGGACGCTTCGGTTCAACCTGCAGCCGTTCAGCTTTAAACATACCGGGCTCTTTCCGGAGCAGGCGGCCAACTGGGACTGGTTCGGCGCTTTGATCCGAAAACGGAAAGCCGAACAGCCTGACCGCGAGGTGAAGGTATTAAACCTGTTCGCCTATACCGGAGGGGCTACGCTTGCCGCTGCTGCAGCCGGAGCGCATGTGACGCATGTGGATGCTTCGAAGGGCATGGTTACCTGGGCGAAGGAGAATGCGGCCGCATCCGGGCTTTCGGACGCGCCGATAAGGTATCTTGTTGATGACTGCCGGAAGTTTATCGAGAGGGAGATCCGCCGCGGCAACACCTATGACGCTGTCATCATGGATCCGCCGTCTTACGGGCGCGGCCCGAACGGCGAGGTATGGAAGATTGAGGATTCCATCTATGATTTCGTGAATCTGAGTCTCGGCGTTCTTTCCGACGATCCGCTGTTCTTTTTGATTAATTCTTATACGACCGGTCTGCAGCCCGCCATGATGGCCTATCTTGCGGGACTGCTTCTTGTGCCGAAGTACGGCGGCAGGGTGACCGGAGACGAAATCGGGCTTCCCGTGACGGAAACCGGGCTGGTGCTTCCGTGCGGGGCGGCATGCCGGTGGGAGAGATAGATGATTGAGTTTCTGAAAAAATGGTATCCGTTTCTGCTGTTCGGGCTGTTTGCCCTCGCGGGGATGATTTTTCTGTTTCATTCGATGCGGCCGAAGAATACCGGCGCGGATGCCCGCTATCTGGACGGACGCGACCTGCTTTCGGTGGACGGAAAGGAATACGCGCTGATTAACGACATCGAATCGAAAACCTTCATCGGTTCGGAGGTCAGCGACGTCGTCAAGGCGATGCGCGGCGAGGAGAAGGCGAAGATCATCTCCGGAGGCATCATGACGGTTGCCGTTATCTATAA
Organism: uncultured Lachnoclostridium sp.; assembly: GCA_947305875.1. GTDB lineage: Bacteria > Bacillota > Clostridia > Lachnospirales > Lachnospiraceae > ISDg. The sequence continues at coordinate 616 of CAMZEW010000140.1, read as the reverse complement.
GGTAGAAGGAGACCCGGACGGGAATTATCTGATTGACGCCGCGGGAAGACTTTACGCCAAGAAGGAAATCGCCGAGAGAGAGCGGGCGCGCCTTCAGAATCCCGAAAGCTTTCCGGTCCGGAAGATTGTCGGACAGAACAAGGACATGGAGAGCCTGCAGGTAATCGGAGAGGAGTCGTATGCGAAGATTCTCGAAGCGGAGAAGGACCTCACGGACAATGTCCGGATTACCGATGAGAAGATTACGGATTCGTACGGACTTCGCCGGGAAATCTTTGCATTTACCGAAGACGGAATGTTCTTCCGTGCGAGCAATGAACTGTTTATATATAACGAAGAAATATACGTGACGGTACGGTTTTTAACAGCAAAGGAGACGAAAGACGACAAAGCGATGCTTGTCGGCACGAAGCTTCCGGAGGAACTGCAGGCGGAATTCCGGCCTCTGTTTCCGCAGTAAAAATTTCGGAAATTTGTGCTTGCATTTTGATTTTCGGTGTGTTATAATCACATTCGCTGTGACGTGATAGCTGTGAAGCGTGAGGTTGCCGACCGAAAGGCCGGGTTTTCCGTGGAGCGAATGTCATGAGTTCATTCTGGCGACAAGTCACTGTAC
>CAMZEW010000139.1:0-4002 GCA_947305875.1 uncultured Lachnoclostridium sp. | reverse complement strand
ATACTTCGATTTCCGTCCGTTACGCGGACCGGTACGGCCGTGAGGATTATGTTTATACGGTTGATTTCGGAAACGAGACCGAAGACGGCGGGGTATATATGAAACTCCGTGAGCTGGACTGGGTATTTTTGATGAATGCCGATGTCGCGGCCGCATGGAAGGATATTAACGTCTTCGATGTATGCCATAAGACCGTATTCTTCCCGAGCGGCAAGACGTTTAAGAAGATTACGGTTACCGCGGGAACGGACCGCTGGGAGTTCGTGAATACCGATACGAATCTGGAAACGCCGGTATACGCGCTGAACGGGAAGACGCTTACAACCGATGCCTTTACGGGCTGGAGCCAGAAGGTGCTTCTTTTAAAGTACAGCGAGCGCGTCACGTCCGACGAACACGGCGCCGAGGTCATGACGATTGAGACCGACGTGGCGGATCCGGACGTCCGTAAGAATATGAAGATTGTTTTCTATGAGTATTCGGACTCCGTTTATCTTGTTTCGGTCAACGGGGCCGTTGATTTTGCCATTGACGTGCGGAAGGTAAACGACTTCATCGAGTACATGAAGAGCTTCGCCTCAGAGAACTAACCGTTTGGGAGACTGCATGAATCCTGTTTTTGACAAACCGTTAAAGGAAGACAGCAAGGTCCGCTACCGCGGCCGGAACCACTCCGCGATGGGGCGGCTTTCGCTCGGCATCGGGGCGGTCGGCTGGGTCGTCTTTCTGATTCTTGTTATTGAGTCGCGGACCGCGGCGCCCGATTCGAACCGGCTCGGCGTTGTCGGCGGAATGGATTTTCTGCTGGCGGCCATGGGGCTTCTGTTCGGCGGCTTCGGCCTTCGCGAAAGCAATGTATTCTACCGTTCTGCGCTGTCCGGCGTAGTGCTTTGCGCATCGCTTGCGGCGACGCTGTTCGGACTGTTTCTGAGCGGGACGGTGCTCGGATAAGAGGCATCCTTACGGCATGCAGTGAAAGGAAATGTTATGAAAATACCGGAATTATATACATGGACCGAATATGAGGCGGAACGCCTGGAACTTGCGCTCGGAAGAATGACGGAGATTCTTTCCGAGGAATCGGACGAAACGAGCGTTACATCGGCCGATTTCGGAAAGGAAGCCGCGGGGCAGGCGCTTTGCATGGCGAAGTTCGCTGCGGACGTACAGAAGGCCGGCTTACAGGGACTTTCTTTGAAGGAACTTGAGACCTGGAACAAAAAGTTATATCTGTGCGCAGAGAAGGACGTTTACGAGACTTCGTTTCTGAACCCCGCCTACGCCGTTTCGGTATTCGGAAAGGCAAAAGGACGCGTTGTCGCGGCCGTGTTTGCGGATTTGATTGCGAAGGTGCCGTTTTTATACCGCGGGGTTTTAAGACCGTTCCTGTACAGTGCGGAGCTGGTGCTTGAGGTTTATTCGCTTCTTGAAAGCGGTGCCGACGCGAATGCTTTGAAGCGCGCCTTATTCTATCACCGCCATGACTATTGCGAGGAGAGAACGATTGCTTCCGCTTACGAACGGTACTGCACCGATTTCCGGTTCTTCTATGATATCGCGATGCAGGCGGATCTTAGTGATTCCGCCTATCTGTACCGGATCGGATGCCCGGTTTCCGAGAATATGATTCGGGTTTCCGCATATCTTGCGACGCTTTCCGAGAAGGATATCGAGGCGATGGCGGAGACATATGTGAACGGCTATGTCGAAGGCTTTGAAGTATCGGGAACGGACCTTTCGAAGAAGAAATACGTGCAGGTTGTGACGGAATACGGCTTTGAGCGCATCACAAGAGCCGCAATCAAGAAGTTCGAGGCACTCGGCAAGGAAACGACCGTGCATTATTACGCGGACGTATACGGCGACACCTGGCTCGGTAACCGCCAGGCGGAATATGACCACCGGAACGATATGCTGCTTACACTCAACAAGCGCATGGTCGAAGTGATTGTCCGCGCAACGAAGAAGGCATTCGCAAATGTCGGTGACTATATGAAACTGGTCGCAGGACCCGCCGTGCAGGAGAGCTTCGGCGAGCCGGATTTCGACCCCGTGAACAAGCCCGAAGTCCTTTCCGCGGACGCGAAGAGCAGCAAGCTCATGGTGGATATGAACAGCCGTATCTTCCGGCTTCGGGAGCAGTATATACCGGGTGACGAGCGAAGCTTCACGATTATCGATTATCCGCTTCCGTCCATCGGACCGAAGTTCAAGGATATCTTCAAGGCAACGATTCGCGTGAATACCTTAAGTAGCGCGCGCTACCGGAAGATTCAGCAGAACATCATCGACGTGCTCGACCGGGCCGCTTATGTAACCGTCAAAGGATGCGGTGCGAACAAAACGGATATCCGCGTTATGCTTCATGAGCTGACCGATCCCGCGAAGCAGACCAACTTTGAAAACTGCGCGGCCGATGTCAACATTCCGGTCGGTGAGGTGTTCACTTCGCCGGTTCTTAAGGGAACGGACGGCGTCCTTCATGTCAGCAAGGTTTATCTCGAAGGCCGGCTGTTCAAGGATCTGTGCCTCACCTTCAAGGACGGAAAGATTACTTCCGCAAGCTGCGGGAATTTCCCGACCGAGAAGGAGAACACGGATTACATCAACGAGAACATTCTGTTCTTCCATGAGACGCTTCCGATCGGCGAGTTCGCCATCGGCACGAACACGACGGCGTACGAGATGGGAATTCAGTACGACATACAGCGCAAGCTTCCGATTCTGATTGCCGAGAAGACGGGACCTCATTTTGCGGTAGGCGATACGTGCTACAGCCACGCTGAGGATAAGGCGGTTTACAACCCGGACGGCAAGGAAATCATCGCCCGCGACAACGAAGTCAGCATACTTCGGAAGACCGACCCCGGGAACGCCTATATGAACTGTCATACGGACATTACGATTCCTTATGACGAGCTCGGTTCCATCACGGCGCACGCGGCGGACGGAAGCAGCTATGACATTATCCGGGACGGCCGGTTCGTTGTTCCGGGAACCGAAGAACTGAACGCGCCGCTTGAACGGCTCGCAAAGAAGAAATAATAACGGCAAATGTTAAGAATGAGTCACATTTGCCGAAAGAGATAAGGAGAACGTGAGATGGCTAAAGTTGGAATTGTGATGGGAAGCGATTCGGACCTTCCGGTTATGAGCAAGGCAGCTGCGATGCTCGAGAAATTCGGCATCGACTATGAAATGACCGTAATTTCGGCGCACCGGATGCCCGATGTGTTTTTTGAGTATGCAAGCACCGCAAAGGAGAAAGGCTTCTCCGTGATTATCGCGGGCGCAGGCGGCGCGGCACACCTTCCGGGCATGTGCGCGGCAATCTTTCCGCTTCCGGTCATCGGCGTACCGATTCATACGAAGACGCTAAGCGGCGTGGATTCGCTGTATTCAATCGTGCAGATGCCTTCCGGTATCCCGGTTGCGACCGTTGCCATTGACGGCGGCGCCAACGCAGGCATTCTTGCCGCGAAGATGCTTGCCATCGGCAATCCCGAGCTGCTTTCGAAGGTGGAGGCTTATAAGGACGAGCTGAAGGCCGGCGTGATGGCGAAGAAGGAAAAACTCGAGAAAGTCGGCTATAAGGAATACATGGGGCAGTAAACAGTCCTAATAAGTTTATTAGCCGTGCTTATTACAAACATTAAGGAATAATGTAACACGGAATGCACATTTTCCGGGGGAAGTGTGCTATACTGATGCTGCGAAATAAACGGCGCGGCAGCAAAGCGCCGGAATAGAACAAGATGAGGAGAATTTGTATGGATTACAAGAACGCAGGTGTGGATATCGAAGCCGGTTACAAGGCGGTCGAATTGATGAAGAAGCACGTCAAAGAGACGATGCGTCCCGAAGTGCTCGGCGGACTCGGCGGGTTTTCCGGTGCTTTCTCGCTGGACCGTTTTATGACGATGAAGCATCCGACACTCGTGTCCGGAACGGACGGCGTCGGAACCAAGCTGAAGCTTGCTTTTCTGATGGACAAGCATGACA
>CAMZEW010000138.1:0-4097 GCA_947305875.1 uncultured Lachnoclostridium sp. | reverse complement strand
GCCTGCGGTAGCGAGTGGTTTTATAAGAAACCGGGCGTTTCCGTAATCGATATGAACAGCGCGTTCTTTGACCGGGATTTTGAAGGCGGACTGATATTCGTCAGTTTCTTCGCTCCGCCGGCAAGCGGCGAGAATGATCCGGCGCAGGGCGAGGGATGGCAGACGGATTACTTCTATACGATGAAATCGCTTCCGCGGTTTCGTATCCGTTATGAAGCAATTCTTAAATAAATCATAAATATCATAAAAATGTTTGGAGGTATGTTATGGATTATCGGGAAATGTATGAGTTCTGGTGTAAGGATGACTATTTCGACGACGCCACGAAGGCAGAACTTCTTGCCATCAAGGATGACGAGAACGAAATCAGGGAACGTTTCTACCGGAGCCTTGAGTTCGGTACCGGAGGACTCCGCGGGATTATCGGCGCGGGCACGAACCGTATGAACCTTTATACGGTCCGGAAAGCAACGCAGGGACTTGCCAACTACATCATCAAGGAAGGCGGTCAGCAGAAAGGCGTTGCGATTGCCTACGATTCCCGCCGCATGTCGATTGAATTCAGCGAAGAAGCGGCGCTCTGCCTCTCGGCAAACGGCATTAAGGCTTACCGTTTTGAATCGCTTCGTCCGACGCCCGAGCTTTCGTTCGCGCTTCGCGAACTCGGCTGCATCGCCGGCATCGTTGTGACCGCAAGCCACAACCCGGCCGAATACAACGGCTATAAGGTATACTGGGAGGACGGCGCGCAGATTACGCCTCCGAAGGACAGCGACATCATTGCGGAAGTAAATGCGGTGACGGATTTTCATCAGGTGAAGACAATGTCCCGCCTTGACGCTATCAAGGCAGGCCTGTATGCGGTAATCGGTTCCGAAATCGACGACCGTTATATGGAAGAACTGAAGAAGCAGGTGCTTCGTCCGGAAGTATGCCGCAGGGAAGGCAAAGACATGAAGGTTGTCTATACGCCTCTTCACGGAACCGGCAATCTTCCCGCAAGAAGAATACTTAAGGAAATCGGCTTTGAGCAGGTATATGTCGTTCCCGAGCAGGAGAAGCCGGACGGAAACTTCCCGACCGTTGCAAGCCCGAACCCCGAGAACAAGGAAGCCTTCGAACTTGCTTTGGCACTTGCGAAGAAGGTCGGTGCGGACCTTGTCCTTGCAACCGATCCCGACGCGGACCGTCTCGGCGTATATGCGAAGGATTCCGTCAGCGGCGAATACATGTCATTTACCGGTAATATGTCCGGCATGCTGATCTGCGAATACCTGATGAGCACCCGTAAGGAACTCGGCCTGCTGCATGATGACGGTTTCATCGTTAAAACTATCGTTTCGACGAACATGACCGACCTGATTGCAAAGGAATACAACGTAGACCTAAAGGAATGCCTGACCGGCTTCAAGTTCATCGGCGAGCTGATCAAGCTTTCCGAGCAGAGCGGCCACGGTCATTACGAGTTCGGTTTCGAAGAGAGCTACGGCTGTCTCGTCGGCACGCACGCAAGAGACAAGGACGCCATTGTAGCGGTAATGTCGCTTTGCGAAGCGGCTGCCTATTACCGTACCAAGGGGCTTACGCTCTGGGATCAGATGATGAATATATACCGTAAGTACGGATTCTTCCGCGAGGGCCTTTACACGCTCACGTTAAAGGGCTTTGAAGGCGCCGCGAAGATTAAGGAAATCATGGAGAACATAAGGAACAATCCGCCGAAGAAGCTTGCGGATTACGATGTGCTTGAGTTCCGCGATTACAAGAACGATGTCATCGTGATGACCGCGACGGGCGGGAAGAAGCCTACCGGACTTCGGAAATCCGATGTACTGTATTTTGACTTAAATGATAACGCATGGGCATGCGTCCGTCCTTCCGGAACCGAACCGAAGATTAAGTTCTATTCCGGCGTAAAGGGCAGTTCCTTTGAAGACGCGGATGCGAAGCTGAATGCTTTGCTGGCGGCCATGCAGAAACTTGCGGAGTAAACATGAGAAAATCGGAAAAGCTGCTGCTCCTTCGGCCTGCCCTTAAGGACATGCTCTGGGGCGGCACAAGACTTTCGGAATTCGGATACGATCTGCCGTCCGGAACGGTCGGAGAGTGCTGGGGAATCAGCGCGCATCCGCACGGTGACTGCATCGTAAAGGCAGGTCCTTATAAGGGGATGCCTTTAAGCCGTCTCTATGAGGAGCATCGGGAACTGTTCGGCCCGGTCAATTCGGACCGCTTCCCGCTTCTTGTGAAGATTATCGATGCGAAGCAGGATTTAAGCGTACAGGTGCATCCGGATGACGAGTATGCGAGGAAACATGAAAACGGTTCCCTCGGCAAAACCGAATGCTGGTACGTGCTGGATGCCGCGGAGGATGCGACGATTATCATCGGACATCACGCGAAGACGAAAGCCGAAGCGGAACGGATGGTACGGGAAGGCCGCTTTTCGGAATTCCTCCGGGAGATTCCGGTTCATAAAGGCGATTTCTTTCTGATTGAACCGGGTGTCGTGCATTCGATAAAGGCCGGCACGCTGATTCTCGAGACGCAGGAGAACAGCGACATTACCTATCGTTTTTATGATTATGGCCGGGTACGGAACGGTGTGAAAAGAGAACTGCATATCGACAAATCTCTTGATGTGATTACCTGTCCGTTCCGAAAGACCGAACTTCATCCGGTAATCACGCGAATCGGTAGTTCCGAAATTGAGACGCTTGCCTCAATTCCGGACTTTACGGTAGACCGCATTACCGTTGACGGCAGTGTTAGTTTGGATTCCGGCGTCACATTTGTCAATCTGAGCGTGACGGACGGCGAAGGAACCGTTGACGGGGTTCCGATCCGAAAGGGCAGCCATCTGATTGTGCCCTACGGATACGGAGAATACGTACTGTCCGGTAAGATGGAAGTCTTCCGTTCGACAGTACCCTGTAAGTATGAAAATCCGGCGGAACAGCCGAAATGAAATAAGAAAAGAAGGAGAGGTATGTTTGTTATGAAATCAGATATTCAGATTGCACAGGAAGCCGTGCTTGCCCCGATCGGGCAGGTGGCCGCGAAACTCGGGATTTCGGAAGACGACCTGGAGTTTTACGGTCGTTACAAAGCAAAGTTCTCGGATGAACTTCTTAAGAAGATTGAAAACGGTCCGAACGGAAAGCTCGTGCTTGTTACCGCAATCAATCCGACACCTGCCGGAGAAGGCAAGACGACAACGACAGTAGGTCTCGGCGAGGCGATGGGACGCCTCGGAAAGAAAGCGGTTATCGCATTAAGGGAGCCGTCTCTCGGACCGTGTTTCGGTGTTAAGGGCGGCGCTGCCGGCGGCGGTTATGCGCAGGTTGTGCCGATGGAGGATTTAAATCTGCATTTCACGGGGGATTTCCATGCGATCACTTCCGCCAATAACCTGCTTGCAGCGATGCTCGACAATCATCTGATGCAGGGTAATCCGCTCGGAATCGACCCGAATCAGGTTGTATGGAAGCGTTGCCTTGACATGAACGACCGTGCGCTTCGGAACATCGTTATCGGACTCGGAAAGAAGACCGACGGCGTTGTAAGAGAAGACCATTTCATTATCACGGTTGCTTCCGAAATCATGGCAATTCTCTGCCTTGCGGACGACATGAAGGACCTTAAGGAACGGCTTTCGAGAATCATCGTTGCATACACCTATGAAGGCAATCCGGTAACGGCGGCCGATCTCGGCGCGGTCGGTTCGATGGCGGCACTCTTAAAGGACGCGCTCCGTCCGAATCTGATCCAGACGATTGAGAATACGCCTGCAATCGTGCACGGTGGTCCGTTCGCAAACATCGCGCACGGCTGCAACAGCGTACGTGCGACGAAGGCTGCTTTGAAGCTCGGCGATATCGTGATTACGGAAGCCGGTTTCGGCGCGGATCTCGGTGCCGAGAAGTTCTTCGACATCAAATGCCGTATGGCAGGTTTAAAACCCGACGCGGTTGTTCTGGTTGCAACCGTCCGCGCACTTAAGTATAACGGCGGCGTTCCGAAGACCGAACTTGCAAAAGAGAACCTGGAAGCCCTTAAGAAGGGTATCGTAAACCTTGAAAAACATATCGAAAACC
>CAMZEW010000137.1:0-4192 GCA_947305875.1 uncultured Lachnoclostridium sp. | reverse complement strand
AGCCCTCGGTTATTTTTTCGTTTCCTTTACATTCGGGATCATGGGCTCGCAGAGCGGACTTCTTTGGTGGGAAACGGTTTTGATTTCGATGACCAACCTGACAAGCGCGGGGCAGTTCGCGGGCGTCAAGATCATCGCCGCGGCGGGCTCCGTTGCGGAACTGGCGCTGTCGCAGCTGATCATCAACCTGCGTTATTCCCTGATGGGCATCTCGCTTTCCCAGAATACCGACGAGAACTTCGGCACGGCAGGAAGAATGACGCTCGGTTTCGGCATCACCGATGAGATCTATGCGGTCGCGGTCAACCGTCCGGTGCCGGTTTCGAAAGCCTATATGCTCGGGCTGATGGTTCTTCCGTACCTCGGCTGGACCTGCGGAACGCTGTTCGGAGCGGGTCTCGGGGATATCCTTCCGCCGGTGCTTGCGGAAGCGATGGGAATCGCCATCTACGGTATGTTCATCGCGATTGTCGTTCCGAAGGTGAAGGAGGACCGCAGGACGCTTCTGATTGTGCTTTTTGCTGTCGCAATCAGCTGCGCGCTCCGCTATATTCCGGTTTTACAGAAGATTTCGATCGGATTTGCCGTGATACTCTGCGCGGTAATCGCGTCCGCAGCAGGCGCTTTGCTGTTTCCGGTTTCGTTTCCGAAAGAGGAAGGCGGTGCGGCATGAGATTTTTCGTATATCTTCTTACAATGGCTTTGGTAACGTACCTGGTGCGTGCCGTTCCGTTTACGTTGTTCCGGAGGAAGGTGACGAACCGTTTCATCCGGTCGTTCCTTTACTACATCCCTTATACGGTGCTTGCGGCGATGACATTTCCCGCAATATTCTATGTGACCGCCTCGCCGGTCCCGGCCATACTCGGCACGCTTACGGCGCTTGCGCTCGCGTACCGCGGGAGAGGACTTGTGACCGTTTCGCTTTCGGCCTGCGGCATGGCGCTTGCAGCCAATCTTTTTATGCAGTACATGTTGTAACAAGGAGGAATTTATGAAGAGGATTCTATCGATTGTAACGGCGGTTCTTCTTACGCTGTCGCTTACCGCGTGCGGCGGAAAGAAAGAACCGGGGACAAATGCCACGGAAACGCCTTCCGTCACGGAGACGCCGACCGACTCGCCGACGCCGACGAACTCGCCGTCCCCGTCGCCGAGCCCGACGCCCGAGGTGGATGAGCAGCAGGTCTGGTATGACGGCGTGATTGCTTCGTCGCTTGTTCAGACCGGTAACAACTACCGGCTCCGGAAGGTGATTGAGAAAGCGCAGAGGGGAGAAGATGTATATATCGGCTTCATCGGCGGCTCGATTACCGAGGGTGAGGGCTGTTCTTATCCGTTCTGCTACGCGATGCAGACGATGAAACATTTTGCGGAGGATTACGGCACCGGCGAGAACGTGCATATCATCAATGCCGGCGTGTCCGGAACGCCTTCGACGCTCGGCGTCATCCGTTATGAGCGCGACCTGATTGAGAAGAACGACGGGCATCTGCCGGACCTTCTGATTATCGAGTTCGCGGTCAACGACGCCGACGATCCGACGAACGGCGCAACCTACGAAGGCCTGATCCGCCGCGCTTTGTATGCGGAGAACGAGCCGGCGGTCGTTCTGTTATTCAGCGTGTTCCAGTCCAAATGGAACCTGCAGGAGCGCTTTATCCCGATGGGAAAGCACTACAACCTGCCGATGGTCAGCATCAAGAACGCGGTTGTGCCGTGCCTGAATAACTTCACCATCACGAATTCGCAATTCTTTAACGACCAGTATCATCCGAAGCTGTATGGGCACACGATTATGGCGGACTGCCTGCGGTATCTCTTTAAAACCGCGATGGAGGAGACGCCTTCCGCAGCTGACGAAGAGAAGAAGGCAGCTTATATGTCGGATGCGTTCGACCATGTGACGATGATTACGTCGAAGAGCACCGATGTGAAGGTGAACGCCGGAGGCTTCTCGGAAACCGACGTTTCCATCGGAACGACGCGCTATGACAACGCGAAGACGTTTCCGGATAACTGGAAGCATACGAAGGATACCGGAAACGCGCCGCTTTCCTTTACGGTAAATGCCAAGACGATCCTTCTCACCTACAAGAAGAGCTCAAGCGAGTCGTTCGGCAAAGTGGACGTCTATCTGGACGGGCAGAAGGTCATGACGATTGACGGTCACGACGCAGGCGGCTGGAACAATCCGTACACCGCGGTCATTCTGAATTCCGACACCGTTGCGAGCCACAAAGTCGAGGTCAGAATGGCACAGGGAAGCGAGCAGAGCGATTTCACGATTATGGCTTTCGGCTACGGCGACTGATGTATCGATTTGGGTTGAAAATGCAGCCGGAATCCTGTATGATGAAGGTGTATGAGTATGCACGCGGTGCAGGGTGCACCGGGATGCGGATGCCGGTTTTTTTTCAAGAGGAAAAGGAGACTGAGTTGGACACTTCGAACGTGAAAGGCCCCGTGGCGCCTAAAGACCCCACGAGGCAGAGACCGAAGATTTACTTTATGTTGGACGACTTGATTGCGACGTCTTTCGCGGACGACGGGAAACCGAAGGAACTCCGGTTTCTTGAAAACCGCGTGGCGGGCAATGTGAAGCTGATCTGTCCGGACCTTCCCGACGAGATTGCCGGGAAGCTTCAGAAGAGCAGCGATTTTATGGAAATCGTGCACAGTATCGGTATCGTTATGGAGCCGGTCCGTGAAGAGGACCGGAATGCCCCGATGTCTGTTGTATTGCAGCATTACGGCAAGACCGACCGTTACAATTCCGGCACGCGCATGAAGATGGACGTGCTGTGTGACGGCGCGGAAAGAGTCTTTCCGGTGTCGGATTTTCCGTGCACCGATGAGGACGATATCCTCGGCACGCTGTTCTTCTTCTCGGACGATGAGAAGCGGCAGGCCAAGGGCACGATTCTGTTTTATCTGAACGACGGTTATACGGTACCCGAACCCGTACCGGATCCGCCGGTTGACTGGGACGGAGACAACTATAAAAAGATTCTCGAGCGCTCGCTGATGTCGATGGGCAACACGACGAGACTTCGCCGCGCAATCGAAAAGGCTTCGGAAGGCGAGGATGTCACGATCGCATTTATCGGAGGATCCATTACTCAGGGCGCCGGCGCCAAGCCGATTGAGTCGCAGAGTTATGCGTACCGGATATTCGATTATTTCCGGAATACCTACGCCGAGAATCCGGAGAAGGTGCACCTCGTGAAGGCCGGTATCGGCGGAACGAGCAGCGAGCTCGGCGTGCTCCGTTATGAGAAGGACGTGCTCCGCAACGGCACGGTCAATCCGGATATTCTGATTATCGAATTTGCCGTCAATGACGCCGGCGACGAGACAAACGGCATCTGCTTTGAGAGCCTGTGCTCGAAGGCGTTCCGCCGGGATAACGGACCGGCGGTAATCCTTCTGTTCTCGGTATTCATGAACGACTGGAACCTGCAGGACCGTTTGGAGCCGATTGGAAGACATTACGATTATCCCATGGTCAGCGTGTTGAACGGCGTGTCGCCGCAGTTCCCGGCCGACGCGGAAGACCATGTCATTTCGAAGCGCCAGTATTTTTATGATATCTATCATCCGACCAATGACGGGCACAGAGTCATGGCGGATTGTGTGAATTACCTGATTGAGCAGTCGCTTGCGCATGTCAGCGACGAGGTTTCGTATCCCGAGGAAAGCTGCCTCGGACGTTTCTACGAGAAGACGGTTACCGTCTATCCGGATACGCTTTCCGAGTACCCGGCAATCCGGGTTTCGTTCGGCGACTTCACTGAGAACGATACCGATCTGCAGTTTGCCGAGAAGGACCTTGACCATAACGGCACCCGTACCTTTGACGGTTCCTGGAGCCGTGCGCTTAAGTCACAGGAGCCCTTCACGGTAACGATGAAATGCTCGAGTTTCTTCTTCATCTTCAAGGACACCGGAGACCCGGCGTTCGGTCCGTGCGACATCGTCGTGGACGGCGAGGTGAAGTATGAATACAACCCGCTTGCTATCGGCTGGACCCATAGCAAAGCAATGCTTGCCGTGCCTTTCGGCGAGCCTGCGGAACACACCGTAAGCGTGGTTCCGAAGAGTCCCGACAGACGGTATTCCGTTATCGCATTTGCTTTCACGAAGGAATAGAACGGAACCGTTTGCGCTCTGCCTATAAATCGGATTAGGG
>CAMZEW010000136.1:0-4252 GCA_947305875.1 uncultured Lachnoclostridium sp. | reverse complement strand
CGTTCATCACGCAGCTTGAGCAGGACAACGACACCTGCAAGTTCATGCGGATTGATGCGGATGTCACCGAGGCATTCAAGGAGGAGACCGACGCGGACGAACTGAAGGGCGAGACCGATGCACTGACCGCTTTGTTCCGCAGAGTGCTTGCAAACGACAAGCTTGATGTGAAGGTCGATAAGCTGAAGAATGTCGGTGTGGCTTCGGTCATCACACTTTCCGAAGAGAACCGTCGTATGCAGGATATGATGAAGATGTACGGCATGGGAATCGGCATGGACGAGTTCAAGCCCGAGGTTACCCTAGTGCTGAACGCCAACAACAACCTTGTACAGTTCGTCTTCGAGAACCCGAACGACGCGAACACCGACATGATCTGCGAGCAGCTTTACGACCTCGCGATGCTTGCACATACGCCGCTAGCACCCGAAGCCATGACGAAGTTCATGGAGCGGAGCAATAAGATTATGGGGATGGTGATCGGGAAGAAAGAGTAATAACTCTCTGGTAGATAGAAATATAAGGGGAAGTTATATAACACTACAGACTGCGAGCTCGGCTTAAAGCCGGGCTCGCAGTCTGTAAAACCTTCGGAGAGGCCGGCAAGCCATCGGGAAAGACCGGAAAGCCGTGACGAGCCAGTTTTACTACTGAAATCGAGAGATTTACCCGAATAAGTAGTAAATTCGGATTTAAACCTACGTGGAAAACACCAGATTCCCACTTTTTTACTACGTAGACGAAGAAAATCTCGTGAAACAGTAGTAAAAAAGCATGAGTGAATTCACTAGACAAGGGAAAAACGAGTTATTTTACTACTGAAATCAGAATAATAGGTTGATAAAGTAGTAAAAGGGGGAAAACAACCCTATATGGACATCGTGAAGTGGTTCATTTTACTACCGTAGGAGCAGGAAAAATAGGTTTCAGTAGTAAAAAACGCGAATCGCAATTTATCAGGGGGTTTTCCAATAAATTACACGTAATATTACGTTGACATACGTAATAATACGTGTTACAATTATGCCAGATAGTTTTAGGAGGAAAGCCTATGCCCCTTACACCTCAGGAAATAATAAAACTATTAAAGAAAAACGGGTTCAAGGAAGTCAGCCAAAACGGTTCACACCGAAAAGCTGGTTAACCCGAAGACAAAGAAAACCGTAATTGTACCGGTTCACGCTAAGGAACTGAAGAAAGGAATGGAGCAAGCCATACGAAAGCAGGCTGGTCTGAAGAATTAACAGTGACTGGAGGAAGGAAAATGTTACAGAATAAAATGTTTTATCCGGCAATTTTTCATAAGGCGGAAGAAGGAGGGTTTTGGGTTACTTTTCCCGATGTTCCCGAATGCATGACGCAGGGGGACGATATGAATCAAGCCTATGAAATGGCTGTAGAAGCTTTGGGGCTGGCCATTACAAGTCGAAGAAAAGGAAGAGAAGAAATTCCTACAGCCTCGCAGCCTTGTGATTTTATCGTGCAGGACGGCGAGATGTGTATATTGATTGAGTTCGATATGCTGGCATATCAAAAACGGACCAACGCAAGAGCGGTGAAGAAGACTCTTAGCATTCCGCAATGGCTGAATGAAGAGGCCACCGAGATGGGAGTGAATTTTTCACAGGTACTTCAGGAAGCGTTAATGAAGAAGATTGGAATAATGTGAATTAAAAAGTATGTCCCGGACAAGTCTTGTCCGGGACATTTTCACTTTTCACCGTTTAATCTCCGTATAGTAGTACACCGCCAGCTGTGTGCGGTCCCTTAGCTGCAGCTTATCAAGGAGAGAACTCAGGTAGTTCCGGACCGTGCCTTCGCTTAAGAAGAGCTCGGAAGCAATTTCCTTGTTGGACTTACCGGCGGCGACAAGTTCCAGGATCTCGCGTTCCTTGTCGGTGATTCCGTGCGCCTCGTAGTCGAAGGGCTCGGACGGCTTCATCAGGTCGGGGAGCTTGTCGATGATCTTCTCGCCGAACACGGTCTGGCCGCGCATCACGGCTTCAAGCGCCGGCGCGATGCCTTCGAAATCCTGCTTTAATATGTAACCCTTTGCGCCGATGTTAAGCGCGGTGATGATGTACTCGTCATCGGAGAACGTGGTCAGATAAAGAATCTTCGCGTCGGGATGCGCCGAAAGAATCCGCTCACCGGCTTCGAGCCCGGTCATCCCCTCCATCCTTATGTCCATCAGCACCGCATCAGGCTTTTTCTCTTCATAAAGCGCAATTGCGTCCGCGCCGGAATGCCCGGTCGCAACGACCGTAATATAACCCGTATTCTCTAAAATCGTCTTTAATGACATCGCCACAAGGCGGTCGTCGTCAATCACGATAATCTTCATTTCTGTTCCCCTTTCGGTATTGTCAGGAATATCCGGAACCCTTTATCCGATGCGTTAAATGTGACATTTCCCCCGACGCTTCGCGCACGTTCTTCCATGTTTCGAAGACCGATTCCGCCGGTCCGGTCGGACAGCTTCTTAACGTCACAGCCCTTTCCGTTATCTTCAACAAGCAATTGGTAAAATCCGGGATGCTCTCTCAGTATGACGTCGATCCGGTCGCCGTTTGAATGCTTGACGGCGTTAGAGATGCCTTCCTTAACGATGCCCGCCACACAGAGCTTGATCCCGCCGGTAATCCGCCCGCTGACGTCGTACTGCAGGCCCGTCTCAAAGCGGCTGTCGACCGCGTCGATCATCTCCTGAAGCACACGGTGCAGGTCGACGGAATCGTCATGCAGGTCATGCACGCTCTCGCGGATGCTCGTCATGGCGCGGTCAAGCGTGGATTTCAGTTCGGCAAGCGGCTCCGAAAGATTCTCGTCACGGTTCATGATCTGCAGGGCGCCGGTCTGAAGAATCGAGCGCGTCAGCATATGTCCGACATTGTCGTGAATCTCTCTTGCAATCCGGTTCCGTTCCTTCAGTGTCGCTACGTGCACTTCGTTGTCCTGCGCTTCGAAAAGCCGCTTGTTCTGTTCGGCAAGCTGCATATTCCGTTCGGTGATGCCGTCCCGAAGCGTTGTCAGATGCCCGACGGATTTCTCAAGATTCGTGACCCGTTTCTGCCAGATGGACGTGACCGCAAGTCCGGTGAGCACGCATATAATCTGCGGCGTCGAAAGCGCGCCGAAATCCGCGATAAATGCGATCGCGGGAAGGATCAGCCACCAACGCTCCTCACGGAGCGCGTCATAGAAGAAGAGCGGCAGCGCACAAAGAAGAATCGGCCAGATTCCGCATGCCGCAGAAGCGAGGAAAATCAGAATCCACGCAATCCGCCGACCCGAAAGAAGCTGCACGAGACACGATACGAAAACCGCCGAAAGCAGCGCCAACACGGGCACGGCAATCGAGCCTGCCATCAGAAAACCGGGCAGGCACAGGAGGAAGATGGCGGATTTTTCGAGAAGTCGGTTCATAAGAAAGGCTCCTTTTCGTATCTTTTTTCATTATACGAAACATGAACGGTAAACTCAAGGAAATCTTGACCCGTTTCTTTTGCCATCCGTTTTGAGATGTGCTATAATCTTCCCGTATCATAAAAGAAAATGCCGGGAGGTTGTCGTATGGGCTCAAAAAGAAAGATAGGCGTCGTATTTGCCGCAATCGGAATCATTCTCGGGGCGCTGATGGCGAGCTTCTCGGTTGTGTGCATTCTGATTCCGAACGATGCAATCGATTACGGTACGGCGGGTATTGCAATACTGATCAGCAAGCTTTCGGGGTGGAACCTGTCGCTTTGCGTCGCAGCGGTGTTCCTGCCGTTTCTCGTGCTTGGGTTTGTCATCCTCGGAAAGAAGTTCGGTCTGGCTGCGGTGCTCGGATCCCTCGTGTATACGCTCGGCCTTGAGCTTTTTAAGCGGATTCCGTTCGAACTGAATACCGAGCATTTCCTCGCAGTCGTGTTCGGCGGAGCGATTCTCGGAGCGGGGCTTGCGATGATACTTCGCTGCGGCGGCTGTATCGACGGTTCGGAAATCTTCGCGAACATCGTTGTAAGAAAGATGTCCGAAAAGACCGGGCAGAACTTCAGCATGACCTATATTCTCATTGCATTTAACGCATGCGTGTACCTTGCGGTGTTCCTTCTGATTAACCGGAACGCTGCGCTTATGAGCCTTCTCGTGTATGTGGTCGCGACGTCGGTCATCAATCATTTTACGGACCGGTTCGAGGCCATCAAGCAGGTGACGATCATCACGAAGGACGCCGAGAAGATGGCGCAGGCCATCCGCGACGAGCTCA
>CAMZEW010000135.1:0-4278 GCA_947305875.1 uncultured Lachnoclostridium sp. | reverse complement strand
ATCTGTAAGACGGTCGAAGGAGGACGAATATCATGGCAAGAATTAAAGGCGGCTTAAACGCCAAGAAGAAACATAACAGAGTATTGAAGCTGGCAAAGGGTTACCGCGGAGCGCGTTCCAAGCAGTATCGTATCGCGAAGCAGTCGGTAATGCGTGCCCTTACCTCCGCGTTTGCCGGACGTAAGCAGAGAAAGAGAGAGATGCGTGTCCTTTGGATTGCCCGTATCAATGCAGCATGCAGAATGAACGGCCTTTCCTACAGCAAGTTCATGTACGGCTTGAAGCTTGCGGATGTTACGATCAACCGCAAGATGCTCTCCGAGATGGCCATCAATGACGCAGAGGGATTCACCAAGCTTTGCGATACCGCAAAGGCAAAACTGGCATAAGAATTGCCCTTATTGAAACACCATGGCAGCCTTCCGATGAAGAATCGGCGGGGCTGCCTTTTTTTCGTGACAAATGAGACGCTTTGTGCTACAATAACTGTGTATGCGTATATCCTTTGATACCGCATCCGAAATCCGAAAGAAGGAGGGCTCTCATGAAGGAGAAGATCGGCAAGATTTCCCGTGGGATTATTGAGTACGAACTTCCCAGAATCATTCTGTCCAAAGAGAAGCTCGTTCTTTCGGCGGAGATGTGGAGGAGGCAGACCGGAAGAATCGGAATCACGAATTCAACCGGTGTTTCCATGAAGGGTATCGTCTGCTCGGATAACCGTATTATGGAAATCACCACGCCGCAGTTCGTCGGCGTGAACAATACCGTCGAGTATGTAATCCGCGGAGAGTATATCACGAACCGTGAAGACATCTCCGGAGAGATTACGTTCATTACGGATTGCGGTGAAATCTCGCTTCCTTACAAGATTACGGTCAGTGAGCCCGCCCTGATTTCCTCCGAGGGAACCATAGCCGATATGAGCCGGTTTGTTTCGCTTGCGAGATATCACTGGGATGAGGCACTCCGTCTCTTCAATGATCCGGCGTTTCTGCCGTTTCTTCAGTACTATGAACCGCAGAATGTATTTCTTCTCGAATTCCTCAGAAAGAGCCACGCAAGCGACCGCGCGATGGAGGAATTCCTTGTTGCCACGGGCAAGAAGATGGGCGTCACGCTCCAGACGGACACGGACCACATGGAGTTTACGATTACCGGCTCCAGGGTTACCGGCAGAGTATACCTCACGAAGAGCAACTGGGGCTATGTCAACGCCCGCGTGACCTCCTCGGCAGAGTTCCTCGTTGTGGACCGCGAGCAGATTACGATGGAAAGCTTCCGTGAGAACCGCTGCGATATCTCGTTCTCATTTATCGCGGAGAAAATCGGATACGGAAGCAGTACCGCGACGATTTCCATCGAAGCGCAGAACCAGAAACTGGATGTTACCGTTTCCTGCGATAAGCCGATCCCGAATCCGGAGGCGATGATCCGGCGGCATGAGCGCAGAGAAACGTTCGGACGTTTATATGAAAACTTCCTTTCGTTCCGCATGAATCAGATTTCGGTCGGACGATATGTGGCGGAGGCGGAAAGCCTTCTTGAGAAGCTCTCTTCGGAGGGCGTGGAACCCTCGGTGGGAATGCGCCTGTACCGCGTGCATCTGGACCGCCTGGCGGGCCGTGAGAGTGCCGCGGGAGCGAAACTCCGCGCGCTGTCGGACGAAGAATGGAACGAAGGCGGAACGATTACGAAAGCGGCATTCCTTTACCTGCAGGCGGAGCACGATCCGTCCCGCAAGGGAACGCTGATGGAGAACCTCTATGTGCTCTGCAGCGAAGAGGACGGAAGATTCGTTCCGGCAATGCTTCTTCTCGAACTGGATCCCCGGTACGCGAAGAACCGCCGGCTGAAACTCGACGAACTTCGCGGTATGTACGACGACGGAAACCGTTCGCCGATTCTGTTCGCCGAAGCGGCCGCACTTCTGAATGCGGAGCCGACGCTTTTACACGAGCCGGGAATGTTCGAAGTGCAGACTATGGTATTTGCCGTAAGGCATAATTATCTGGAGCGCGAGGCGGCCTTGCAGTTTTCGTATCTTGCGGAACGCTTCCGCGAGTACAAGGATATCTACTATCTTGTTCTGACATGGATCTACCGCCGGTTCCAGCTGAAGGAAGCGCTTTCCGCGCTTTGCCAGATGCTGATCCGCGCGAAGAAGAAGGATCCCGTATATGCTGTCTGGTACCGGAAGGGCGTAGAGGAGCAGCTGCGTATCTCCGAGCTTTACGAGTACTATATGTACACGAAAAGCAGCGATGTCGACGAAGTGCTCGAACCCGCCGTTCTGACATATTTTGCCTATAACAGCAAGCTTCATGACCGGCGCCTTTCGTATCTTTACGCGAACATCGTGACGCATAAGGACAGCAACAAGGAAGCTTACGAGAGCTACCGGAACAAGATTTACGAATATGCAATCAATGAGATGCGGGAGCAGAAAAACGACCCGTTCTTAACGATTCTCTATAACGAGTGCATGAACGACGAGCAGGTCCGCGGCGAGTTCCTAAACGGGCTTGAAGGCATCGCGTTCCGCCATGAGATCCGCTGCAGCGCGCCCGGCATCCGCTATGTCTGCGTTGCGCACCGCGAGTTTGAGCAGGAAGTGATTGTTCCGTTCGTCGGCGGCGTTGCACAGGTGGATATCTACACCGAACACGCGACGATTGCGCTCATGGACGAGAAATACAACCGCTACCTCCACGGTATTCCGTATGAGGATGTGAAACTGATGCACGCGGAGGACTGCTTCCAGGAAGCGTACCAGCGCAATCCGGGAAGCGATAAGATTCTTCTCTTCCTCGCCGAGAAGGCTTTGAAGGAGAAGAAGACGGACGCCCATTCCGTCGAACTTCGTAAGAAGGCATCCCGGATTCCGGGGCTTCGGGCCGTGTTCGCCGATGAGCTGAACCGTGCTTTGATTCTGCATTTTTACGACAGCCTCGAGGATTCCCGTCTGGATTCGATGTTCAATTCCGTAAACTGGGCGCTCGTGCCCGAGAAGCAACGCGGAAAGATGATCGGCATGCTGATCAACCGAAACTCGTTCCGTAAAGCCCTGGAACTTCTGCAGACATACGGTTACCGCTCGGTGGACATCCGTTATCTGGAACGCTTCTGCGCGGAGATTCCCAAGGACCTTCTGACGGAGAACGCCGTTTTCATGACGGATATGATGTATTACATCTTCCTTCAGGGAAGACGGAATCCGAAGTTCTTTGTGACGCTTCTTGAAAACTATCAGGGCCGTACCGTTGACATGTTCAACCTGTGGCAGGAGGCGACCGACCGGCAGATCGATACCGCGAAGATGGATGAGCGTCTGCTGGCGCAGATTCTGTTCACGGAAGCATACCTGCCGTACGGAGACGCGGTGTTCCGCAAGTATTACAATCCGCTCGGAAACCGCCAGCTGTGCAAGGCCTATATGACTTACGTGGCCTATAAGTATCTGATTTCCGATACGCCGATCTCCGAGGAGACGGTCGCTATCATGAAAAAGGACACGAACCTGGATGAATACGATATCTGTATCCTGGCTCTTTTAAAGCTCTGTTCCGAAGCCGAAGATCTCTCGACCGAGGACCGCGACTTCGCGGAGTACTGGCTGACAAGGATGGAATCGCGCGGCAAAGTGCTTCCGGAATTCCTGCGGCTCAGCAAGTATTTCCCGCTTCCCGAGAGCCTTGAGGATAAGCGTCTCATCGAATACCGCACGAATCCGAAGCACCGCGTGACGCTTCACTATTCGTACCGTGTGGCCGGCAAGCGCCAGCAGCGGGACGTTCCGATGCGCGACATCTGTTACGGTATCTTCGTAAAGGAACTGGTGCTTTTCTACGGAGAGACGATTGAGTACGTCATCTCGGATGAGTCTGCTGAGGAGAGCGTGATCTCCGACAAGACAACCCTGTACGGGGCGCTCGAAAAGAGCAACGAGTCCACAAGCCGTTTTGCGCAGATTAACCGCATCATCGCTTCCGAGAAGGAGGGTGACCGCGAGAAGGCGCTTGAGCTTCTGGACCGCTACATCAAGGATGAATTTGCGATTTCGCAATTGTTCCATGAGATTATGGATTAATCAGTATTAGGAGGAGAATCTGCTATGCCGGAAGGAAAGCCGATTGTCGTAGGATTTGACCTGTCGCCGGAAACCACACAGATTGCGGTCAGCCGTGACGGGGAAGAGCCGGAATCCGTCAGCGTTTCGTCTGCCAGCGGACAGTTCCTGATTCCGACCGTTTTGTGCGTGCGGAATGACAGCGGGGA
>CAMZEW010000134.1:0-4394 GCA_947305875.1 uncultured Lachnoclostridium sp. | reverse complement strand
GGATTCGGCGCGGGAGAACCGGATTTTGATACCCCGGAGAACATCTGCCGTGCGGCCAAGGAAGCCATTGATGCCGGTTTTACGAAATATACGCCTGCAGCCGGAACGCAGGAACTGAGGAAGGCCGTAAGCGATAAGTTCAAGAAAGTAAACCATCTGAATTACGAGCCCGAGCAGGTTGTCATCAGCAACGGAGGAAAGCACGCGCTTACGAACATCTTCGAGGCGATAATCAATCCGGGTGATGAGGTGATTATCCCGACGCCTTTCTGGCTCAGCTATCCGGAAATCGTCAAGCTTGCGGGCGGCGTACCCGTGTTTGTCCGCTGCGAGGCTTCCGAGAACTATAAGATTTCTCCCGAAAAGCTTGCCGCGGCCTGCACCGACAAGACGAAGGCATTCATTCTGAACTCGCCGAACAATCCGACCGGTATGGTTTATTCCGAGGACGAGCTTCGGGCGCTTGCAAAGGTTATCGTTGAGAAGGATATCTATGTTGTATCCGACGAGATTTACGAATACCTGACCTATGACGGAATTAAGCCGGTCAGCATCGGTTCTTTGGGCGATGATATATTCGCTCATACAATCACCTGCAACGGTATGGCAAAGAGCTACTCAATGACCGGATGGAGAATCGGTTACACCGGCGCGCCGCTTCCGGTTGCAAAGGTTATGTCGAGCATCCAGAGCCACCAGACGAGCAATCCGAATTCGATTGCACAGAAGGCTTCTTTCGAGGCGCTTACCGGTCCGCAGGATTCGGTTCCGGCGATGCGCGAGCAGTTTGACAGACGCCGCATCTACATGTGCGAGCAGATCAACCAGATGCCGCACGTCAGCGCCATCCGTCCGCAGGGCGCGTTCTACGTGTTCGTGGACATTTCCGAAGCGCTGAAGCTTTCCTATAACGGAAAGAAGATCGGCACATGTGGCGAGTTCGCACGGATTCTGATTGAAGAGTTCGATACGGCGGTTATTCCGTGCGCGGACTTCGGATTTGACGATCATATCCGCCTTTCGTATGCAATCAACATGGTTGCGATTAAGAAAGGCCTTGACCGGATTGAGACGTTTTTGAAGCATCTGAAATAGGGTGAGGCATTTATCGCATAAACATAACAGGAGGGGAAGATGAGTAAGATTGGTTTCTTCGGAGCCGGCAACATGGGGCTTCCGATTCTGAAAGCGGCCGTGAAACTGTTAGGAGCGCAGGAGGTCGGTTTCTTTGAGAAGAATGACGAGCGCGCCGAGTATGTGACGGGACTTACCGCCGCGAAGCGCTACGACAGCGAAGAAGCGCTTGTGAAGGACTGTGAGTACGTTCTTTTCGCAGTGAAGCCGCAGGTTGCATCCACGGTGTTTGAGAAGGCCGCTCCTGCAATCACGGAGAAAAACCGTTTTATTTCGATTATGGCCGGCGTTACGACCGACACAATCCGTAAGGCGCTCGGAACGGATGCGCCGATTGTGCGTCTGATGCCGAATACGCCCGCAATGGTTCAGGAAGGCATGACCTGCATGTGCCTGTCGGGATGTGATGCGGATTCCGCGGAGGCGCGTTTTGTGGAGTCCCTGTGCTGCTCGTTCGGACGAGTCGCAAAGCTTCCGGAGAGCCTTATGAGCGCCGCTACGTGCGCGAACGGAAGTTCTCCCGCGTATGTATACCTTTTCATTGAAGCGCTTGCGGACAGCGTCGTAAAGTACGGTATTCCGCGTGATACGTCTTATATTCTTGCCGCACAGACCGTGCTCGGTGCCGCGAAAATGGTACTCGAGTCGGGTGAGCATCCCGGTAAATTAAAGGACAACGTCTGCAGCCCCGGCGGAACGACGATTGCCGCAATCAGCGCTCTTGAGGAAAGCGGTTTCCGCAATGCCATCATGAAGGCAACCGATGCCTGCTATCAAAAGGGCGTGGAGCTTTCGAAAGCAAAATAACTTGCATTACATTTTCAAACAAGCTATAATTTTTTCAGGCCTTCCCGATGAGGGAGGGCCTTTTTCATAAGAATCGGGGGTAAATGCCATGAATATGTATGATATCATCACGAAGAAAAAACACGGGGAAGAGCTTTCGGATGAAGAAATCGCATACTTCGTAAAGGGGTTTACGGAGGGGGAGATTCCGGATTATCAGATGTCCGCGCTTCTGATGGCAATCTGCCTGAAGGGGATGAACATCCGTGAGACGTCGACGCTGACGCTTTGCATGCGGGACAGCGGCGAAATCATGGATTTAAGCGGAATTCCCGGGTTAAAGGCGGACAAGCACAGCACCGGCGGCGTCGGCGACAAGGTTTCTCTGATTGTCGGTCCGATGGTTGCCTCTTTGGGAATTCCGGTAGCGAAGATGTCCGGACGCGGACTCGGGCATACCGGCGGAACAATCGATAAGCTTGAGAGCATTCCCGGTTTCCGTACCGATATTTCAAACGAGCGGTTTCTTTCCAATGTGAAACGGATGCAGCTCGCAATCGTCGGGCAGACGGCGGATCTTGCGCCTGCCGACAAGAAGCTTTACGCGCTTCGGGACGTTACCGCAACCGTTGACAATATCTCCTTAATCGCATCAAGCATTATGAGTAAGAAGCTTGCTTCCGGCTCGGATGTAATCGTGCTCGACGTGACGACCGGAAGCGGTGCTTTTATGAAGACCGTTACGGATGCAATTCAGCTTGCGGAGACGATGGTACAGATCGGCGCGCATGCCGGTAAGAAGGTTTACGCGGTCATCACCGATATGAACCAGGTGCTCGGCCACAGCGTCGGCAACTCGCTTGAAGTAATCGAAGCCATTGAAGCGCTTCACGGAAAGGCCGAGCAGGATCTCATGGACGCATGTCTCGTAATCGCAGGCTTGATGTTAGTGGGGTGCGGCCGGTGTGACACCGTGAAGGAAGCATCGGAGATTCTTAAGAAGTGCATAGCAGACGGTTCCGCTTATTCGAAGTTCCGCGAATTCGTCGAAGCACAGGGCGGCGACGTTTCGTATATCGACGACCCGGGTAAGTTTCAGAAGGCGAAATATACGCGCATCGTGAAGGCGGAGACGGACGGTTATATTGAAACGATTAACGCGGAACGGATCGGCCGCGTATCGGTTATTCTCGGCGCAGGACGTGAGACGAAGGACGCGCCGATTGATCCGGCTGCCGGAATCCATAACTATTGTAAGGTCGGCGATTTCTTCCGTAAAGGCGATACGCTTGCGGTGTTATACGCGGACCGGGAAGAGCTTCTTACGGAAGCGGAAGAACATTATCATGCGGCTTATACCGTGAGCGCTAAGCCGGTTAAACCGCTGACCACAATATATGGTTTTGTGGATAAGGGAGGTTTTCACCGGTTTTAACACTAGAAATTGTGGACAAGACAAACCGTAAACCATAGATTTTGTTGACAACCGTAGTCTTTTCGGCTATAATGTATCTGTCAGAGGAGGTACTATACCTTGCGGTCTTTCCGAACAGAACATTATGTCATCGATTTATCCGAGCTGCCGTTCGGAGATGAGATGCCCGAAAAGATTGCGGTTGTTTCTGATTTACACAATACGGTATTCGGGACGGACAATGCTCCCGTATTCGATGTGCTTCGAAAAGAATCACCCGGTCTGATTGCGATTCCCGGCGATCTTGTGACCGCGAACCGCGAAGAAAACCGTATTGCGCTTGCCTTTTTAAAGGAGCTTTCGACACTCGGCATTCCCGTCTGTTATTCGTTCGGGAACCATGAAGACAAGTTCCGTGCCGTTGCTCCCGAACGTTACCGGGAGTTCAGCAAGCAGGCAGAAGACTGCGGGATTCATATCCTTGACAATGCGTGGTTTTCGTTTTCGGAACATGTTTTTGTAGGCGGTTTGACCATTCCGTCCGGGACATACACGAGAGGACTCCGCGTTAAGAAGCTTTCGAAAGAGGATATCGAAGCCTGCATTCCGGAGAAACCGGACGGAATCCGTATCTTACTTGCGCATAATCCGTGGTATTTTCCGTCGTATGCGGAATACGGAGCGGATATCGTGATTTCGGGGCATGTGCACGGGGGCGTTTTAAGACTTCCGTTCCTCGGCGGAGTGATTTCGCCGCAGGGAAGGCTGTTCCCGAAGTATGACGCAGGGCAGTTCCGCCTCGGAAATTCCGAGTTGCTTGTTTCAAGAGGACTCGGAGACCATTTCATCCGGTTTTCGTGGAACAATCCTTATGAATTGATGATTGTGAGTTTTAAGAAAGGGAGGTAAATCATGGATCTTTCGTTCAAACTGGAAGCGTTTGAAGGCCCGTTGGACCTTCTGTTACAATTGATTGAGAAGAACAAGGTCAATATCTATGACATCCCGATTGCCATGATTACCGACCAGTATATGGAAGTCCTGAATGAGCTGAAACAGT
>CAMZEW010000133.1:0-4420 GCA_947305875.1 uncultured Lachnoclostridium sp. | reverse complement strand
CTTCTTATGGGACTTTTTGACAAGAAGTATTGTGATTTCTGCGGTAACAAGATCGGTCTTCTCGGCAACAAGAAGCTGGAAGACGGTAATATGTGTAAGGACTGCGCGTCCAAGTTATCTCCGTGGTTCAGCGAACGCCGTCACAGCACGAAGGCGGACATCCAGGAGCAGCTCAATTACCGTGAGCAGAACCGCGAGGCGGTAGCCGCTTTCCATGCGACGAGAACGCTCGGTAAGTCGACCAAACTGCTGATTGATGACAACGCACGCAAGTTTATGGTAACGAGTGCTTCCGATCTTGCGAAGGCGAATCCGGATGTGCTGGATTTCTCGCAGGCGGTCAGCTGCAACCTCGAGATTCAGGAAAGCCGCAACGAACTGAAGCAGCGGAATGCGAACGGCCAGTCCGTGAGCTACAACCCGCCCCGCTATGAGTACTCCTATTGCTTCTATGCGACCATCCGCGTTAACCATCCTTATTTCGACGAAATGAAGTTCGGTATCTCGAACGGCTATATCCGTACCGGCGAGCAGCAGATGAACGCGACACCCGGGGGCTGGAATATCCGTACGACCGGCATGCTGAACAACATCCGCCAGAATGAATACTACGATTGCGTAAACCTCGGCAACGAGATTAAAGACGCTGTTGACAAGATGGCAATGGGCGGCGGCTACAACGACGCTACACGTGCTGCGGCACCCGCTCCGGCGGCTCCCGCAGGCCCGGTAATCTGCCCTTGCTGCGGTGCCAAAACGGTACCCGATGCGAACGGCTGCTGCGAGTATTGCGGCTCGAACGTGAACGGCTGAAAAAGCACCTGAACCCACCCTTGTTTTTCTATGCCATTTGCCGAATTAACAGTTGACATGCAGGAAGAAAACTGATATTATAACTCTTGCTTGCAGTTGTGGCGGAATTGGCATACGCGCATGATTCAGGTTCATGTCCATGTACTTGGGTGTGGGTTCAAGTCCCATCAACTGCATAGTAAAACCCCCGGTTGTTCCTCACAACCGGGGGTTATTTTTTTCTTAGGGTCTCGGCGGCATCGGGGGTTTTCCGCTCATTCTCCATGCCTTAACGAGCGACACAATTGTGTAAAGCAGGGCGAACAGCGGCCAGCCGAACACGGTGGCGGCTTCCATCCAGCCGGATTCCATTCCGTTGAAGAGGCCGACAGCCCGCATATCGCTCATCACTGCCGCATATAAGATTCCGAGAACTCCCGCAAGCGTCAGGAATGCGCACGCCAACTTACAAAAGGCGGTGCTCCTCCGGATGTGGCGGAGCGGACGGCGCATCATAAAATGCCATAACACCAGGAACAGCAATAAGAAGAACGCCGCTCCGATGATGTAATTCACCGTATTGAAGCGGTACAGAGTCCCGTTCAGGAAGGAACCGACCTTAGCCTTGTCGGTTTCCGTAACGTCTTCAAACTGCACATAACTGCACAAAAAAGCCACTCCCGAAGCAAGCGCCCAGAACATAAACACCCGGAAGAACAGCCTCAACCGGCTCCACTCTCCGTGCATTCCTTCCGGTCCTCTTCGAATCTCTTCCCGACAGTCTCTCATCACGGTTTCCTCCTTCCGCTTTCGCCCTGTACGGTATTATTCTCCTTTAATCAATTTAAGCACGCTGTCACGAACGCCGTCCATGCGGGCATCTGAAAGGCCGAAGTCCATGCGGCGGTAACTCCATACGGCGGAGCCGATTCCAGCGTTTTTAAGCGACTTGTGGAATGCCTCGAACCAGAGCAGTGCTTCCTCGGGCGCCACACGGTCGATTACGCCGTACTCGCCGCAATAAAGCCTTACGTTACGCTCTTCAGCAACCGAAACGGCCTCTTTGAACAGCGCGTCGAAATACTTCTCATCAATCACCTCGGAGGGCTCAAATCCGGCAAATGCGCATGCGAACCGCTCTCCGAGCTGCTCAATGCTTTTCTTTGTGTACTCCGCATAGGTCATCTTGAACGGACACCGGAACGCCGGATCCATCGTGTCAATCCATGTCGCGCCCTGATGCGTAAAGAGCAGCGGATCATAACAATGGAAGTTGTAAATGATGTTGTCATCCTGCGGAAGCGCGAGGTCCTTAAGCGCCTCCACGCTGTTGTTGTAGTAACCGCCGATCAAAATCGGCGTGTCGGGCGCAATCACACGAATACGGCGCACACACTCGTCCGCGACGCGGTTCCACGTCTCGCAGTACTCCTTCTTCGTTACTTCGTTAAGGAGCTCAAATGCGACGTGCTTATAACTTCCGTACTGTTTCGCAAGCATCTCCCAGGTCACTAAGAAATGCTCCTGCAGTTCCGGGCTTCCGAAGAAACCGGCCTCGCCGTGCCCTTCGTCAAATGAGAAGCCGATTGTCCTGTGCAGGTCAAGCACCATATTGAGTCCGTTCTTCGCGCACTCCTCTACCGCGAAGTCAAGATACTTAAGCCGCTCATACCTTGGTGTTCCCTTATCGTCCTCGAACAGATAATAATCTACGGGCACACGCACATGGTCGAGCCCCCATTCCTTCACCGTCGCAAAATCCTCCGCTTTGATGAAAGAAGCGTAATGTCCGTCAAAAGGCGGGCATTGCGACAGCCATCCGCCGAAATTGATTCCGTGCTCAAAACCTTTCCACTGTTTCATACCTATTCATCCTTCCTTTATACTACGCGTGTAGAATTATGTATTTCCTGCTATTCTATCATTCCCTCTATCTTCTCTCCGGCCAGTGAATTCTTCACGCCGAAGTAGGCAAGAATCGTCTGCGCGATATCCGCGAAGCATTGTCTCGTGCCGAAATTCTTCCCCGTCTCCACCGGTTTACCGTATGCGACAAGCGGGATGTACTCCCTCGAGTGGTCGGTCGAAGGCGTCGCAGGGTCGCAGCCGTGATCTGCCGTTACCATAAGGACGTCCCCGTCGCGAAGCTTCGCAAGCATCTCAGGAAGCTTACTGTCGAAATAGCTCAACGCTTTCGCGTACCCGGGAATATCGTTCCGATGCCCGTACTGCATATCGAAATCCACGAGATTCGTGAAACAGAGTCCCTCGAAGTTCTTATCCATCTCCTCAAGCGTCCGCTCAATGCCTTCAGCGTTATTCTGCGTACGGACGTACTCGGTGATGCCGCTTTCCGCGAAGATATCGATAATCTTACCGACCGAATGCACGGCATAACCTGCCTCCGAAAGTACATTCAGCATCGTCGGCGGAGGAACGAGCGAGTAATCGTGCCGAAGCGCCGTTCTCGTGTACGGCCACTCGCCGGTGTAAGGCCGCGCGATGACGCGTCCGACGCCCCATTCGCCCTGACAGATCTCACGGGCAATCTTACAGTACTCATAAAGCTGTTCGGTCGGAATCAGCGCATCGTGAGCCGCAATCTGCAGCACGGAATCTGCTGATGTATACACAATCAGATTGCCGGTTGCAAGCTGCTCCTTTCCGTAATCCCTTATGACGTCGGTTCCGGAATACGGCTTGTTACAGAGTATCCCGCGTCCGGTCCGTTTCGAAAGCTCGTCAATCAGTTCCTTCGGGAATCCGTCCGGAAACGTCGGCATCGGCTTTTCGCTTACGATACCGCTGATCTCCCAGTGGCCAGTCGTCGTGTCCTTTCCTTTGGAGCGCTCCGCAAGCCTGCATACGGAACCCTTGAACGTCTTTCTTGCAGTCTTGCCGAGCCCCTTGGCATTTACCGCACCGTACACGCCGTCGATGTGGAAAAGCCCGAGCTTTTCCATGTTCGGCATCGAAAAGGACGGGTCGGTCGCAGCGCTTCTAAGCGTGAAGCTCCCGACATCCCCGAAGTCGGCTGCGTCCGGCAGTTCGCCGACGCCGCAGCTGTCCAAAACAATCAAAAACACCCTCTTCATAAACCCTCCGTCAGTCAATATATGTATAGAAAAGTCCCCTGTTATCCAAAATGTTCCGCATACGGGCAAGCATGATTGTCTTCGTCTTGCCGTCCTTTGGCGAAATCGCATACACGAGGTTTGCGGTGTAGCCGGTAATCGCAAGCCACTCGCCCTCGAAATAGGTCGCGACGAGGTGGCCGTCCGAAACGAAATTCAGCGCCTCCATCATCGTGACGCCGGTCAGGTCAACCGCCCTTCCGGGGATGTTGTCGCTGATCCACTGGAGCATTGCCTTTTCGTTGAGGTCGCAGTCCCACGCGTTGATGGCCGCGCCCTTGTAGCTTAAGATCATCTGAAGGATTGCTTCCTTCTCGGTGATGTTCTCATCCACGTAGCAGGGCGTCACGTTACGAAGAAGTCTTGAATCGGCACGCATGCCTCGCAGCCAGACAATCTGGCCTTTCTCGTTGAAGACGCCGCCGTAACTGGCATTTGCCTTCGACACACAGGTCGCAAGATCGTCGGAAATCATGATGACCTTGCCGAACGCT
>CAMZEW010000132.1:0-4425 GCA_947305875.1 uncultured Lachnoclostridium sp. | reverse complement strand
ATATAGATGCGGCGCGTCAGCAAATCGACAATCCGGCTGTCGAGCTTTTCAATTTCCATTCTGCATTCTTCCAAAGACTTCAAAATTTCATTCCTCCGTGCCTTTGTACGTGTTTTTTGCACGTCCCATTTTACCCAAGTACGCAATGCTTGTCAATGTGTTGATTTTTTATGGAGATAATGGTAAATTGAAGGTACGAAACATGTACTGCGAGGCAATATGAAAATTGATAAGAAAAAACTGATTTCCGCGATCGCCGTTCTGCTTCTTCTGGCAGTAGTTTATTTCGTGCTGCCGAAGCTTACCGGAGATAACGGAACGACCGACCCTTCGAACACGGTGAACACCGCAACGCCTACCGGCGAAACCGTCAACACTCCGACGCCTACCGAAGAACCGGATCCGACCGAACCGGTAACGCCGACTGCGGATGTGACACCGACCAAGGCCGCAACGGCGACACCGACCGTCAAACCGACGGCAACGCCGACGCCCGCTCCCGTAATCGATGAGAACGGCTGGTATTATTCGAAGGACGACGTGGCTTTATACATCCATACGTACGGAAAGCTTCCGTCCAATTACATCACGAAAGACGAGGCTGAAGCGCTCGGCTGGACCGGCGGTTCCGTGCAGAAATATAAAGAAGGCGCCGCTATCGGCGGCACCTATTTCGGTAACTACGAAGGCCTGCTTCCGAAGAAGAACGGCCGGAAGTATTACGAATGCGACATCGACACCGACGGCAAATCGTCGCGCGGCGCGAAGCGCATCATCTATTCGAACGACGGTCTGATTTACTACACCGACGACCACTACGAATCATTCACCCTGCTCTACGGGAATCCTTAAGGAAGGAGACGCACATGAGAACAGTAATCATTGACGGCGCATACATGACCGACAAAGCCGTTGCTTACGCCTATCTGATGCGCCGGCTCGGCTTTCCTTCCTACTTCGGCCGCAACCTGGACGCGCTTTATGACCAGCTTACCGATCCGTGCGAACCGACGCAGCTTGTCATCTACCGGAAGAAACGCCTGCTCGACGCGCTCGGCACTTACGGCCAACGAATCCTCGACACAATCCAGGACGCCGTAAAGGTAAACAACAATCTGTACTACGCTGAGGACGATGTGTAGAAACGAAAAGGCTGCCGCTTCATGCGACAGCCCTTACTTTATAGCGAAGGGGGGATTCGAACCCTCGACACTACGGGTATGAACCGTATGCTCTAGCCAACTGAGCTACTTCGCCGTGTCGATTGACAAACCGTACTTTTGCATTATATTCAGATTCGCCGGGTTTGTCAAGGGAAATTTCACAGTTTGAATGTATCCGGAAGAAGCGCGCCGAGCGTTCTCTCCTCGCATTCTCCGGTCTCGGTTCCGAGGAGCACCGTCATATCGGGACCGCCGAATTCCGAAAGCACCTGACGGCAGCTTCCGCACGGCGGACAGATTTCGGCCGCTTTCTTTCCCACAGGACCGCCGACTACGGCAATCGCCAGAATCCTGCGCTCGCCTTTACATACGGCTGTGAACACCGCCGTCCGCTCCGCGCAGTTCGTAAGCCCGTAGGAAGCGTTCTCCACGTTGGTTCCGCGGTAGATCTTCCCGCTTTCGCATAAAACCGCCGCCCCGACAGCGAATCCGGAATAAGGGCAGTAACTGTGACTGCGCGCAAGAACCGCCTCATGAATCAGCTTCCGTTTCATCTCTTCTGAAATCATCGCTCCGTCCTCACTTCCCACCGGTCGCCCTTCGTCGCGAACACAACGGTACCCTTCTGATCCGTCCGGTATACTTCCACAGAGAATGCCTGAAGTACCCGTAGCACATCCTCCGCCGGCTGGTCGTCGCCGCTTCCGCATGTGATTACCGCATAGGAAGGCGCAACCTCTTTGACGAATTTCTTCTGCGTCGCATCGGTCTTTCCGTGATGGCCGACTTTCAGCACCTCGGACTGAATCTCATAGCCCTGCTCGCGCATCTCTTTCTCGGTCTTTCCGAGCGCGTCTCCCATCAGAAGAACGCTCCGTCCCTCATACACATACCGGAATACCAAAGAACAGTCGTTGTCGCTTCCGTCCTCGATTGCCTTCTCGCCGGGCCCGAGCACCGTAAACACGCCCTTTCCGAGCGTAAATGTCGAGCACAGCTGCGGCACGGAATAAGGGATGTTCTTATCGGAAATTGCCTGCATCATGCCGATATATTCCGCCGACTTTTCCTTCTTCGGGGACAGGAACACTTTCTCTACGTCAAATGCCCGGATTACCGCTTCCATTCCGCCCACATGATCCCGGTCGCCGTGCGTCAGGACAACGTATTTCAGTTTCGTAACGCCCTGCGCTTTCAGGTACTCGATAATCTGATTTCCCTGCTCGGGATAGCCCGCGTCGATTAACATTGCCTCGCCGTCGGCGAGAATCAGGATGCTGTCCGCTTTGCCGAGCGAAAGCACATGCATCTCCGTTCCTTCCGAAAGCACGTTATTCTCCTGCTCCGGCTCCTTTTTATTCCTGTTCCGGCAGCCGCCAAGAAGCACTGCGGCAAGCAGAACAAGAAGCAAGAATCGTTTCATGAACCCCTCACTTACTTCAAAAAGCCGCTGATAATCTGCTGCTCCGCTTCCTCTTCCGAAAGGCCGAGCGTCATCAGCTTGATAATCTGGTCGCCGGCAATCTTTCCGATGGCCGCTTCATGAATCAGCGATGCGTCCAGATGATTGGCCGCAAGCGCCGGAAGCGCCACCACCCTGCCGGATTCCATCAGAATCGCGTCGCACTCGGTATGGCCGGTGCAGCGGTTGTTTCCGTTAATTTTCGAATAAAACTCCTGGTAGGACTCGCCCGAAGCAACCGAACGCGATACAACGTCCGCGCCGCAGTCCTCGCCGTTTAAGTCAACCGTGAAATCCGTCTTCGCGGTCTGCGTTCCGTGCGTCATGATCTTCTCGCGGATCACGAGGTTGGCCCCCGCTTTAAGATCCGCTTTCGTGGTCCGGACCGTCGAGTCCACGCCCTTAATCTGCACGGTATCCATCTCGAGCCTTCCGCCTTCTTCTATATGCACGATCGTCTGCGGATTCAGAATCCGCGCACCCTTGCCGTCGCCTTCGCCGTAGTGCTTTTCAACGTACTTGACCTTCGAATTCTTCCCTACGAAAAATGTATGGATTCCGTCGTGTTCGGACGTCTCGTCGCCGGAATTATGAATTCCGCAGCCTGCGACAATCGTCACGTCGCAGTCCTCGCCGATATAGAAATCGTTATAAACGGATTCCTTGAGCCCTGTCTGGCTTAGTATGACCGGAATATGCACGCTCTCGTGCTTCGTGCCGGGTTTGATGATGATATCGATACCCGGCTTGTCCGTCTTCGTCACGATATCGATGTGTTCGGTCGTATTCCGCCCCACGCCTTCGCCGTTTACACGGAAGTTGTAAGCACCCGCTGGAACCGCGTGGAGGTCGGCAATCTTCGCAAGCATTTCCTTCTGAATCGCGTCCATTATTTGCGTACCTCCTGCAGATGACATTCAAACGTGCGGTCGAGAATCTTCGGCAGAATCTTCTCGCTCGCGTCCTCGGAAAGCACACTTCCGTCCGCAATCACGATGATGCGGTCCGCAATGTTTAAGATGCGTTCCTGATGCGAGATGATCACAACCGTTCCGTTCAGTTCTTTATGCATCCGTTCAAAGATGCGGATCAGGTTTCCGAAACTCCAGAGGTCGATTCCCGCCTCGGGTTCGTCGAATACGGAGAACTTCGTCTGTCTCGCAAGAAGCGTCGCAATCTCAATCCGCTTCAGCTCGCCTCCCGAAAGGCTCGCGTTTACTTCGCGGTTAATGTAATCCCGCGCGCAGAGTCCGACTTCCGAAAGGAATTCGCACGCGGTCGTCGTTGAAATCTTCTCGCCTGCTGCCAGAGAAATCAGGTCCTTGACCGTGATTCCCTTGAATCTTACCGGCTGCTGGAACGCAAATCCCATGCCGAGCTTTGCTCTTTCCGTAATGCCGAGATTCGTAATGTCCTGCCCGTCTAACAGAATCTGTCCCGACGTCGGCTTCTCGATTCCCATGATAATACGCGCAAGCGTTGACTTACCGCCGCCGTTCGGCCCGGTAATCGCAACAAACTGCCGGTCGCCGATCGTCAGGTTAATATCTTTTAAAATCTCTTTCGTGCCGTTCGACTCCTCCGGCACCTGAAAACCGATGTTTTTTAATTCTAACATGTAACTTCCGTACTCCTGTCTTTAAATGTCTCCAAAACATCATACAGAATTATTATACCATATCCCCGCGCGAAATGCCACACATTTCCGCCCGGGGAGCCATCGCTTGACAGTCCGCCGGAACTCGATTATACTTCAATGTGTTTCTTTTATGGAAAAAAGCCGTAATTAAAGGGTACAAA
>CAMZEW010000131.1:0-4461 GCA_947305875.1 uncultured Lachnoclostridium sp. | reverse complement strand
GCTTTCCCGAAAGCCGGTAGCGGATTCTTCCGACAAATGCCATGACGGCTCCCGTCGCGAGTCCCTTTCCGCGGTATTCGGGAAGGATATAGTAAGAAAGGTTGTAAGCCTGATCGGTGAGTTCGGACTGCTCTAAGGAAACCTGTCCGATCAGTTCGTCCGAATCGTATTCGGAGAAGAACAGAACCGAAAGAAGCGGGTTCAGACGGCTTAATTCCATATCGTTATCATAGCGCTTTAAAAGTTCCTCTTCGGACAGGTTCCGGAGGCTTTCGGGGAGCAGAAAAGGCTCCTTAAGCTGCTTTTCATAGAACGCCTTATAGTCTGCGTAGCCAGGACGGTAGAAATCGAAACGTCCGGCCGGATACATATAATGTCTCGTTCTTGTCACGAAATCGGCGATGTCAGCGAGATCTTCGGGGTACATATCCCCGATATCGGTGATGATTTCTTTGACCGGAAGCTTGATCCCGTCATGTTCGTATCCGATGACGTATCCGCCGAGCTGCTCCCATGAGGCAAGCTTTGCTTCGTCATCGCTGATCAGAATCGATCCTTCCGCCGGAAGCCCGTCTTCGGGCGCAGGAAGAAGCAGAATCTCCCCGTCCTGTATCTGTTCGCGGAAGCGTGTTGTTTCTTCGGAAGCGGGGTCTTTGAATTGTTCGAATAAAGTAAGCATAGGAGCACCTCCCTTTTACCAAATACTATTACATTTTCCGCGAGGATACAAGCGGGGAAAGGAAGTTTATGGAAATCGAACGGAAATTCCTGATTTCGGCGCTGCCGGAAGATTTTGACCGATACGACCGCTTCGAGATGGAACAGGGCTACCTGATCACGAAGGGCTGCACGTTACGGATCCGGAAGGCGAACGAAGACTGTTTTCTGACGCTTAAGAGGAAGGACCCCGAGATTGTTCCGGGGATTGCGATTGTCAACGAAGAGTTTGAAACGGAGATTCCGGAGGCTTCCTACGAAGCGCTTAAACAGCTTGTGCAGGGCGGTTTCATACAGAAGACGCGCACGCGGATCCCGTATCTCGGGCATGTGATTGAAGTGGACGTATTCCACGGAGACCTTGAGGGACTTGTTTTTGCGGAGATAGAGTATAAGGATCAGGACGACGTGCTGCATCTTCCGGTTCCGACCTGGTTTTCGAAGGACGTGTCACAGGATAAGCGCTTCCGGAACACCGCCTTATCCCGTATGGAGCCCGAAGAAATTGAAGACTTTCTTTCGGAAATCCGTGAGACGGCGCTCGTTTTATAATGAAAAATGTGTTTGTTTTGTACCGGTTTTTACACCCCCTGTAAAAACCGGTACTTGTTTTTCCGATACGGTTTTTCTAAAATGGGACACACGATTCCTTTGGAGGTGTTTGGGGACATGATGATTTCATTTTGGTCACCGGTAAAGGACGAATACGTGAGCGGTATAGCGGTTCTGACGGCCACGGCAGGATGCGAGGAGTTTCTCTGTAAGACGGTTCTTACGGACAATTACGTCGGGCAGGGGAACGTCGGAAGATGCCTGTTCGGGGACGCTTACAACCGGTTCCGCCGGGATTACGACAGGTATCAGTCGGAATACTATGAGCGCGGGGATTCTTTTCTGAAGTTTCTTCGGAAGGAGACCGGAAAGCCGGTCTGCTACGGAAGAACGCTTGAGATCATTCAGGAGCATCTTTACTTTCTGCCGCTCAATCAGAGTCTTCGGAGCGATATCTACGAATACGGCTTCGACCGCGAGTTTTTCGATATCCGCGATTACTGCGGGGCACGGTTTGATTTCCTGTTTGTCAACACGGAAAGTCACGGTAATCTGAGCACGAAGACGGTTTTGGACTGTTCCGACCGCGTGGTTGTCTGCCTGCCGACCGCGGAATGGGTGCTCG
Organism: uncultured Lachnoclostridium sp.; assembly: GCA_947305875.1. Taxonomy (GTDB): domain Bacteria; phylum Bacillota; class Clostridia; order Lachnospirales; family Lachnospiraceae; genus ISDg. The sequence continues at coordinate 2,567 of CAMZEW010000131.1, read as the reverse complement.
ATCTTCTGATGGAACGATATAATCCTTTGCTCGGGAAAGCGTTTCTTGTCTTCCACGGGGATCCGGACTCCGGATTCTTAAAGCGCATGAGAAGGAAATACCCTGCATTCCGCGAGAAGATGCAGTTTCTTCCGGTAACGGACGAATTAAAGGAAGCCATCCGCGAAGGAAGAATGACGGAGTTCTATGCGGAAAGGTCGGGAAGAAAAGAGAAGGGGAAACAGCCGGATTCGGTTATGCAGAAGTTAAGATACTTGGCATTTTCCGTAATGAGGTGCGAAAAGCACGAGTCGAAATTACGGTATGAAGAGATGCGGGAACTGTTCGCGAAGCGGAATTCGGACCCGTTTGCACAAAAATACAGCCTCCCTTCCGCCCGAAGCTTCGTGGCGGAACAGGAGACTGAACGACGGTTTTAGTTATTTGCGATGGTCGCCGAAATAGAAAAGGGCGAGTGTTCCGGGACCGGAATGGGCGCCGATGGCGGTGGTCCGGCTGATCCGGCCGCCGTTCTTCAGATATTTCAGATCCTCAACGGTGAACATATGGCATACATGCAGTTTGTTGGCTTCAAGCCATTCGGCAAGTTCCGGAAGGCTGAGGCCTTCTTTCTTCTTACGGACGGCGAGGTCCACGAAGAAGCCCTGACCGAGGGAAGCGCAGAGCGAATCCACAACCATGATGATACGGTCCGGAAACTCATCCTTGAGCATCTGCGCGGCAAGCACAGTATTGCTGCAGGAGCTGCTTAACCCGGAGGAAAATGCGATGTGAAGGATATCCTTACCGGCGGCGAGAACCGGGCGGAACGTATTCAGAATCGTGTCTACGTTGCTGGCCATCGTCTTCGGCATTTCATTGGCGCGCATGCGGTTGTAGAAATCCTTGAGATCCAGGGTTTCCTTCTCCCCGTATACGGTTTTTCCGTCAAATGTGTAACACAACGGGATGCACAGAACATCGTTATTCAGCAGGTATTCCGCAGGCAAATCCGAAGTGGATTCCGTCGAAAGAATGTAATCAGCCATCGAAACCTCCATATGAAGAAAAGATTAACCGAACAAATCGGTTTTGGAAAACTTTGCATGTAGTTTTCAATACTACATACATCATAACACATGTTTATTTTTCTTGCAACCCGAATTTCAAAAAAATCTTTGCACAGGGCGAATTATGTGGTATAATGTCACACAGTCAGTGTGCAGAAACAGGCACATGTTAAGAGAGGAAATATCGCATCATGAAAGAACATAAGAACCTTGGCAAAGGAATCCGGGATATTGCTTTGCTCATTCTCATTCTCGCAGGACTCGGCGTATGGATCGGAATGAGCTTTTTCTGGGACTTTGCTTTTCAGCCGCAGCACATCAAGAGGGGACTTGATCTGAGCGGCGGTGTCAGCATTACCTATGAGGCGGTCGACAAGGAAAAGGCGACCGATCAGGCAATGGCGGACGCACATGCCAAATTCCAGAAGAGAGCGGAAGCGTTCTCTACGGAAAGCAACGTATATCTGGAAGGCAAGTACCGGATCAACGTGGATATCCCCGGCGCAAAGGATGCCGAGGCGGTACTCGCGAAGCTCGGTTCCGCCGGAAGCGTATATTTTATTTATGCGGAAGATCCGAACGGCGTAACGAACGTCAGCTACGATTCCACCGCCGGCAAGTACGTGCTTATCCGTTCTCTTGAAGAAATCATTGCCGACGGAGACGCCGTTGTCGACGGAAGCATGGTAACGAAGGCGGAAGGCCAGGTTTACCAGGAGCAGAACGGTTCGACATCCAACATCGTTTCGCTCGAACTGAATGCAGCCGGAACAACCGCATTCGCACAGGCAACCGCATGGTGCGTAAAGCAGGGTGAAGGAACAACCAAGCGCATGATCGCGATTGTTTATGACGGCAACGTCGTTTCGTGCCCGTCGGTTAATACCGCGATTACCGAAGGAAAGGCAACCATCTCCGGCGCATTCACTTTGCAGGAAGCAAAGGACCTTGCAACGTTTATCCGTATCGGTGCGCTTCCGATTGAAGTAACGCCGATCCGCAGCAATATCGTCGGCGCCACGCTCGGAAGCCGCGCGCTTGAGACCGGCCTGATCGCCGGTGTAATCGGCTTCGTTCTTGTCTGCCTGTTTATGGTAATCATCTACCGTATCCCGGGCGTTGCGGCAAGCCTCAGCCTGATTATCTATCTCGGCATCGTGCTTACGCTGCTTCTGGTGTTCGACGTAACGCTTACGCTTCCCGGTATCGCCGGTATCATTCTTTCCGTCGGTATGGCCGTGGACGCGAACGTCATTATATTCACGCGTATCCGCGAGGAGATTACGACCGGCAAGACGGTGCTTTCCTCGATTAAGCTCGGATACAGCAAAGCAACGTCCGCTATCGTGGACGGCAACATTACGACATTGATTGCCGCGGTTGTTCTTTACTTCCTCGGCTCCGGCGTAATCAAAGGCTTCGCGATTACGCTCGGCATCGGTATCGTCGTTTCGATGTTCAGCGGTCTTTTGATTACCCGCTGGATCATGTACGCTTTCTACAATCTCGGTGCGGACA
>CAMZEW010000130.1:0-4466 GCA_947305875.1 uncultured Lachnoclostridium sp. | reverse complement strand
TGAAATGACGGAGTCAGAGTCCGTTGCCTTACCGTTTGGCGATAGCCCAATATGCGATTTACGCGTGCTTATCCGGCACAACGGTTATTATACTGTAACTATTTCGGTTTTGCAAGCATTATTTTCAGATTTTTGACGGATTTTTTGTTATCCTTTTCCGCCCGGCAAGAAAAGAAAAAAAACATCTTTTCTTTTCGATTTGTTTTCGGTATAATATGGGTTACACAAAAGAGGTTTCATAACCTACATTTTGGAAAGGAGTATACCGATATGAAGAGTATTACCAAACTTGCGATTCTTGCCACCCTTGCCGGAGGCGCTTATTATCTTTACAAACAGAAGACCGAACAGCAGCAGCCTGCTGAAGTACCCGTAGATGATGACGAATTGTTCGAAGGCGATTTCGACGGCGCCGAAGCAACCGAGGAAGGCTCTGAGGAAGCTGCCCCGAAGAAATTCGATGTTTATAAGCAGAAGGCTTCCGCTCTTGCCAAGAAGACTGCCGAGAAGGCTTCCGATTTTGCGAAGGTCGTAGCCGAGAAGGCCGGCGAAGCAAAGGATTATGTAGGCAAGAAGGTTGAGGAGTACAAGAACCGCGATGCTGCCGAAGAGGCAGAGGAAGCGATTGAGGATGCCGCTGAGGAAGCAGCCGATGCGGTAGAGGAAGTTGCCGAAGACTTCAAGCCCTCCGACGATCCGGTGGATCCTGAGGCATAAGAACGAATAAACCGGTCATACCCTGCTTCGCAGGCTAATGACTGATCCCTCTTCGGAGAGTGTTTATATTGGGAGCTTGCTCCCGGAAGAACCCGTTGCTGCAGCAGCGGGTTTTTCTTTTGTACCGGAAAAGTAACATTAATGGATGCGACATTTCCCGCCGCTGCCCCGCCCGGCCTCCGCTTGCAAAGGCGAAACCGGGCCTCTGCCAGCCTGCATGGCGGGACAAATTGCATTTGTCGGTAAGACCCGCGCCTTTAGCCGAACGGAAATCGCCTTTTAGAGCAGCAAGGCGCGAGGACGCCACCGAGCGTCTTAATGCTGCTCTTAAAGGAAGTTCCGTGAGGCGTTGCGGCGCTATTTGTCCCGCCATGCAGGCTGAGCCGGAGGCCGGTTTCGCCGTTTTCGGATACAAAGAGAAGAAGATGACAGGCGTCCCCGTCATCTTCTTCTTTGCCTCATCCATATAGTTTGAGGACTCTGTTCCCTTTTTGGTACTACTTTATTTCCAGATAATGGTCCATCAGACGATAGCCTTCGGAGAAATAGTTCCCCGATGCTTTCGCTTCTTTCTCATTATAACTCTGGCTGCTTTGGGTGTCCTTGTTCCGGCTGTCGTAAATCAGGTACGGAACAGGTGTCGTGGTGTGCGTCCGCTTCGAAATCGGCGTCGGATGATCCGGCATCACAAGGATGCGGTACTCTTCTCCTGCCCGATCAAGTCCTTCCTTGACTACGCGGACAACTCTTTCATCGAGATACTCAATCGCTTTGATCTTCCGCTCTAAACTTCCCTGGTGCCCCATCTCATCCGGTGCCTCCAGGTGGATGTAAACGAAATCGTATCCGCCTTCGGTAAGCGCGGAAACAGCCGCTCCCGCCTTGCCTTCGTAATTGGTGTTCAGGCCGCCGTTGGCGCCTTCCACCTCGATATTCTGCATTCCCGCGCCGACGGCAATTCCCTTTAACAGGTCTACCGCCGAAATCATCGCGCCCTTCTTGCCGGTCTTCTCGGCAAATGAGGACAGAAACGGTCTCGTTCCCGCGCCCCAGAACCATACGGAGTTTGCTTTGTTAAGTCCCTTCGCGGCTCTTTCCACATTGAGCGGATGATTGTTCAGTATATCGTAACTGCGTTTCTGCATCTCAAGAAGCTTCGGATCGGTCGGAAGATATTCACCGATCTTACGTTCCAGTATATCATGTGGCGGCGTAAGGTCAACTGTTTTTCCGTGATTCCATATCAAAAGATGCCGATAACTCGTTCCTACGTAGAAATGATAGCCCTCCCACTCCAGTTTCTTACGGACGGCCTCTAAAAGGATTGCCGCATCCGCGGTGGAGATTTCCGAGGAGCTGTGATCGATAATCGTCTTCTGTTCATACGGCAGATTGTCATCGGAAACCGTTACCAGATTACAGCGAATCGCAACGTCCGCGTCTGCCATGTCAACGCCGATGCTTAATGCCTCAAGGGGCGACCGGCCGGTATAATACAGTCTCGGGTTATATCCGAGGACGGCCAGATTGGCCGTATCGCTTCCGGGCTTCATCCCGGCGGGAATGGTTGCGGCAAGTCCGATCTCTCCGTGCGCCGCCATCTCGTCCATCATGGGCGTTTAGGCATATGCAAGAGGAGTCTTACCGCCGAGTTCCTCAATGGGCTCATCGGCCATGCCGTCGCCCAAAACTACAACGTACTTCATGAAAAGCCTTTCTGCCGCTAACGTACACTATATCTCGTAACGGATCCGGTTAATTACGGCGATCTTCTCTGCGGCATCCGAGAACGCCTTCTCGCTCATCACTTCCGTGACAAATGCGAACTCCCGTCCCTCACACTCCAGAATGGAGATTTCCTTGGCGATGGGGAACAATGCTCTTGCCTTGTCCGCATCGGCATAAGCAACACGGACGAAGAACTTCGCGTCCATGTCATCTTTCGCACCGAGCACCAGCTTTTCCTTCTCCCAGAGAATCGGGATATTCACGTGGCGGTGCTTGGCGGCATCGATTACATCGGAAACAACGGCGCTTGCGGTCGGAAGCTTTCCGGCTCCCATTCCGTAGCAAACCACGTCACCGAGCATATTTCCGCGGATCATAATGGCGTTATAAACGCCGTTAACCGGGTATAACGGATTCTTCTTACGGATCATACAGGGGGCAACCATCGCATAAACGGTGCCGTCCTTCAGATAGCTTCTGCCGAGGAGCTTGATACCGTGCTTCATTGCCTTCGCATAGGCAACGTCCACATCCGTAATCGAAACGATTCCTTCGGTATAGATATCTTCATAATCCACCTGCTTGGCATAAGCAAGCGAAGTCAGTATTGCAATCTTTCTGCAGGCGTCATGCCCTTCGATATCGGCTGCGGGGTTCCGCTCTGCGAGGCCCTTGTCCTGCGCGTCGGTAAGCGCTTCCTCGAAGGTCGCACCCGTCTCGCGCATCAGCGTCATCATATAGTTGGTCGTTCCGTTCAGGATTCCGCAGACTTCTTCAACTTCGTCGGCCGTAATCGAACGGATCAGCTGTCTTATAACCGGAATGCCGCCGCCGACACTTGCTTCGAACAGGAAGTTCACGCTTTTTTCCTTCGCGATTCCGACAAGCTCCGCGCCGTGCTTCGCTACCAGTTCCTTGTTGGAAGTACATACGCTCCGGCCGGACTCCAGCGCTTCCTTTGCGTATTCATAAGACGGATGAATTCCGCCCATGACTTCTACGATGATATCGACATCGGGATCATTCATAATCTGACGGAAATCATGCGTCAGATACTTCTCTACCGGTTTCCCGGGGAAATCCCGCAGGTCAAGCACATACTTTACGTCTAACGGAAATCCGACTCGCTTCGCGATGATGTCCCGGTTTTCCATAAGAACATCGAATACGCCCGATCCGACGGTTCCATATCCCAAAATAGCTACATTCATGGCTCTATCTCCTTCGGCGCCGGGAACCGGACGCCGGACAATTTTGAAAATTTCTCATTCACTTCCGAGGATTTTAAGATAATGAACACCGCTCACGCTCCGGATTCCGGAAAGCAGAATCTCGGTTGAAGCCGTCTCCGGAAGGATCTCCACACCGAGCGCCACCGACGCAATCCCCCCGGTCGGAATGCTCTGCTGGATTGTCAGCACATTGGCCTTGCAGCCCGCAATCTGCTGAAGGATTGCGGAAAGGACGCCCTGACGGTCATCCACCTGAAGCATGATATTCAGCGTCTTCCCTCTGGAATTCTCGTGAAAGGGAACAATATCATCGCGGTACTTGTAAAACGAACTCCGGCTAAGCCCGATTTCATCGGTCACTTCCTGCACGGTAAGCGATGCGTTGCACGCCAGCCGCCGTTTTGCCTCCACCACCTTAAGAAGAACCTCGGGCAGGGCGCGCTGCTTTACGATATAGTATTCTTCCGGCCCCATACGCGCTCTCCTTGCTTCGGTCTTCCGCGGGATTCCGCTGCCTCACCGAATGTATGTCCGGGAGGAACACATGTCCGCGATTATCAAAATTTTACCACAAATAAACAAGAAAAGCAAGAATGTAATTTTTCCGCGCAAAATCGAAAAGGAACCGCCGTAATAAGCGGTTCCTCTTTGCTTATGATTATTGAATCTTCCCGAGCAGATAATCCACTGCCGCCTGAATCTGATTGTCCTCTTCGATCGGAATCAAGGCCTTACCCTTCAGTTCGGGATCCAGTTCCACTTTGATATCCGGCTCGAAGCCTACGCCGT
>CAMZEW010000129.1:0-4519 GCA_947305875.1 uncultured Lachnoclostridium sp. | reverse complement strand
CACGATTGGTATCGAGGCATTGAACCGGGAGGTAGAAGGGTGGAAAGCGAAACATCAATGAATCGAAAACGGATTCTGGCTGGGGCTCTTCTTGTGGTTTTATTCGTATGCCTTTGTTGCGCGGCCTGCGGAAAGAACAGCAGGAGCGAAGAAAACAGAAATCAGAACGGCACACCGGAGACTTCCGAAACGACAGGTATTGTCTGTGATCCTTTCGTAGGGAATGCCTCCCTGACAGAGAAGTACGCCCTGTATCATAGTAACAATGGTCAACTTCGGATTTTCGATGCCAACAGTAAGACAGACATTGTTTTTTGCTTTAACCCGGGATGCGAGCACGAGCAGGAAAAAAGGACCATAACCGGTGAACTGTTAAAGGAGGGTTGCCCGTCATATAATTATTCCCCATGGTCGGTATTCCTTGATGGGGATTCCTGTGTTTTCTTAAGGGATAACGGGGAAGTCATCCGTTCTGACCGACAGGGAGAGAACCGGCGTGTCATTGCGACAATCCCCTCGTATCTCTCAATTGGGACGAATGAAGTGTTTTATGCGGACAATTCGATGTTCATTTACACAGCTATACATTATGAAATAACCGAAATGAAGGACTCGAACGGAAACTCCCAATGGGCCATCGGAGACACGAAAGACACGCAGGATTGTCGCCTGATTCGGATCGATCTTACGGACGGAAAGATTACCGAAGTGTTTCAAAAAGAAGCCTACAATGCCATTATCTCGAGACGTGACGTTCGTGGAGAGCACGTATATTTTGAATGCTTTTACCTCGATATCCCCTATGTCGGACCGAACCTGGAAACCTATGGTCCCTCGCAGAGCATCCCGGAGGGACTGACCGTGGAAAACTACTGGGAAGAGATGCCGAAGCACATGTTTGTGGACATCTATGACTATAATATCAACACGGGAGAACTCCGGACGATACTCAGTGGGCAAAATAATAAGGATGCCGTGGTTTTCGGAAAAGATTTCTTTGCACTTACGGAAGGCAGCAAATCCACCGTGCTGTATCATTATGACGGACAGCCGTACCTGCAGTTAGACAGCGCCGTTACAGTTGGTGTGCGTACAGATGAGTATCTGGTGTGCCACGGACAGGAGAACGGGGAATACCTGATGATCAATGAGGAAAACGGGGAAATTCTAAAGCGTGTTCAGATGCCGGAGAATACCATCAATCTGGAGGCAATCATCGGAGACAGCTGTTACGGACTTGTTAACGGACCGGATGGCTGGGGTGCCGGATATATTTCCGCAGAGGATTTCTGGAACGGAAAGATAGAGAATGCCATATCTTTCAAAGTCCGGGAGTAAGACGGCAGAAGGAATGATGCGGATGTGAGGCGGCCATTTCAGGAGAAAGAATACGATGACACTGACGACGGAAAATCTGACCAAAGACTACGGAAAGAAACGGGCTCTTGACGGGTTCTCCTATACGTTTGCGCCGGGCATCTACGGACTGCTCGGCCCGAACGGCGCCGGGAAGTCCACCCTTATGGGAATCCTTACGACCGGCCTTAAGGCAACGTCCGGAAAGGTAACCTGGGATGGGACGGATATTGCTTCGATGGGGAAGGATTACCGCGCGCTGATCGGATACATGCCGCAGCAGCAGAAGATCTATGAGGATTTTACGCTGGTGCGCTTTTTGTATTATGTTGCCTCGCTGAAGGGAAAGAAGAAGGGTGAGGTGTCGGAAGAGATTGACGGCATCATCCGGAGCGTCAACCTGTGGGAAGTACGGAACGACTGCATCGGAACCTATTCCGGAGGAATGAAACAGCGTACCCTTCTCGCGCAGGCTTTGGTCGGAAATCCCGCCATCCTGATTCTTGACGAACCGACGGTAGGTCTTGATCCGAAGGAGCGGGTACACTTCCGGGAACTGGTCTCGGAAGTCGCAAAGGATAAGATTGTCATCATTGCCACGCATATCGTAAGCGACCTTGAGAAACTTGCTTCGGAAATCATCTTCTTAAACCAGGGGAAGATTGTGAAGAGCGGAACCCTTTCGGAGCTTTATGAGAACTACGACGGAGAGGGAGAACCCTCGGTGGAGAAGATTTACATGGGACTCGGCATGGGAGGCAGGTAATGTTCCGATACGAATGGTTTAAGATATGGCATAACCGAAAACTGCTTGCCTTTCTGTTCGCGCTTCTTACGCTGAACGGTCTGTTCTTCTGGTATCATGCCGAGAAGAAGGAAATCCCCGCCCACGCCTATAAGGCGCTGAGCGCTGACCTTAGGGGCATGAACGATGCGGAAGCGGCGGATAAGCTTTCGGAGTGGAAGAGCGAACTGACGGATGTCCTTTTCTCCGGAGCCGCAGGCGCGGGGAGAGGCGATTACCCGAAGTATTGCGGAAACCTCTGGCAGGAACGGGAACTGTATACGTTAAAGCAGGGAGAGTATGAGGATATCCTCGGTTATCCCGCATACGTGAAGAAGGCCGCCGGGGCTGCCGCGGAGTACCGGCTTATCCTTTCCATGCTCGGCGGAAGCGAAAAGAAGCTTTTGGATGTCGAAAAGACCGGGAAGGAGTATGAGCGGTTAACCGGCCTTACCATACGGCAGACCGATACGAAAGGAATCTCAGCTGCCCTTTCTCTCCCGAGCATCCTCTTTCTTGAGATGCTTTCCGCGGTGCTGCTCGTATCCGTATTGTTTACCAAGGAAAAGGAGCAGGGACTTCTCCGCCTGTATTCCTCCATGTATCAGGGACGCGGCAGGATGTTTCTTGCCCGGATGGGAGCGGCAGGACTCGGCATCGCCTGCTGTAACCTTCTGTTCTTCCTTACGACGCTTCTCATGGGATGTATCCTCTACGGAATGCCAAGAGGGACGTTTCTTTCGGAACCGCTGCAGTCCCTGACCGGGTATAAGTCCGCAGTTCTTCCCATCTCTATCGGGACATTTCTCCTTCTTTCGTATGTTTGGTCCTGCGCCGTCTCGTTCACGGTGGCGCTCCTGACCGCCACGGTAAGCTCCCTGGTTTCTTCCGCGATGAAGGTGTACGTGATTCTCTTCACATTTGTCGGAATCGAAGGAATCCTTTACTTAAAGATTGACGACCTCAGCTACCTGTCCGGATTCAAACGGATTAACCTTGTGTCATTTGCCGATCCCGGATATTGTATTGCCAGGTACCGGAATGAATTTCTGTTCGGAAAACCGGTCGGCTATCCCGTTGTGGCGTTCCTGATTCTTCTTCTGGCCGCTGCCTTGGCCGGCTTTCTCGGATGGTTCCTGTCCGAACGGGGATACGGCGTCATCGCGAAACGCCGCAGCCAACGCCTGTTCCGGAAGGGCATATCCGAAGAATACTCCTTCGGGAAGCATACAGGCCTCTTGCGTCATGAAAGCGTCAAGTTCTTCCGGTATGAGAAGATCGGATACGTCCTTGTCCTTCTCCTCGTGCTTCTTCTGTTCATGACGAAACCTTATGAGAAACAGTATACCTCGATTGAGGAGATGTTCTACCAGTCCTACCTGTACCGGCTTATGCAGGCGGAACCGGAACAGTATAAGGCTACCACGGAACAGTTCCAAAGGGAACTGGAGCAGGAGCGGATGTCCGCGTCCTCGCAGACCTCGACGCATTATAAGGAAGAAGCACTCGGAAAGATACAGACGTACGTGGAGTACCTTGGGACGAAGGAAAGGGCCCGGGCGGTTGACAGCCGGGGCTTTGAGAAACTGTATAAGGACCGAAAACAGAACGTCATCCTCGGCGTCTGTGCCGTCCTTGCCGCCATCCTGTGCGGCATCTCCGCTGCCGCGGTGGAATACCGCTCCGGCATGGCGGATCTGATCCGGATTTCGAAAGAAAGAAGAAAAGTGCTTCTTTGTAAGGGCGGGATTCTTCTCGGAACGGTCACCGTGTTCTTCGGAATGATCTACGGACGTTATCTGTATCAGGTTTTAAAGGGCTACGGGACGACCGGAATCGGTGAAAGAGCTTACAGTCTCATGGACTGGGCGAAATACCCGGCAGGCGTTACGGTTGCAGGCGCAATCGCGCTTCTGTACCTGAAACGCTACCTCGGGATGCTGCTCGTTACAGCTGTGGCCGTGCTTCTGACCACCCGCCTGAAGAGCTTCCTTCTGACGGCTATCGTGTGCCTGGTGCTTCTTGCAGTACCGCTGCTTCTGTGCCTGACGGAAGTCGGAGCAGTGGAGTGGTTTATGATGAATTTGTTTTTTGTTTGATGTTTGTTTGAAAAAGTTCAGTGAAGTTCGGTGAATAGTTCGGTGGAAATGACGCCAATGACGCTAATAATGATGCTAATGATGAAGCTAATGAAGCTAATCATGAAGCTAATGGCACCATAAATGAATTAACCGCCATCAGCTTTTATGTCGGATATAAGGTCATCTTTCGGATGGCCTTATTTTTTTATGCGTTTTTGCATTTTCCTGTGGAATTTTCGGCCTAAAGTTGGTATTATGATAAGTAGGCGTATTATGCGTTTGAGAAGGAGGGTTACTG
>CAMZEW010000128.1:0-4552 GCA_947305875.1 uncultured Lachnoclostridium sp. | reverse complement strand
CGCAGTTTTTGACTACGGTATGTGGGGGAATTAAGAGTTTTTAGTAGTAATTGACTAATCTTGGAAACTATAGAGTGATTTCAAAAGAAATCAAAAAAAGATTTGCGGGGTAAAAAGAGAATCGGGCTTTTTATTCTGCTTCCGCGGGGCATCACGCCCCGCGGAAGCAACGGGTGATTCTCAAGAAAAAAGAAATCAAGATATATCAGGAAGAGCCGCTCTACCGATGCCGGTTCAAGTCCGGTGCTTTACTTTCTTACCACCGAAATGGTGACGTCTTCTCCGTTCAGGTTCCAGTCCTTCGTCTGGCCGGAGCCGGTGGGAACGGAAACGGGCTCGTATTTCACTTCGTCGGCAAGAACGGTCTTCTTGATGAAGGCTTCGTTGCGCTTGCAGATCTCGGCGATCTTATCGTTGCCGACAAGAGCAAGGGTGATATGGTCCATAACTTCGAAGTCGGCGTCCTTGCGCATCGTCTGCACCTTACTGATGACTTCGCGGACGTAGCCTTCCTCGATGAGTTCGGGCGTCAGCGTCGTATTCATGACAACCGTAACCTTGCCGTCGGAATCGGACACATAACCCTCCACCTTCTTGGCTTCGATTAACAGGTCGTCCTTCGCAATCTGCTCGCCGGTGCCGTCCACCGTTACGGTTACGGAACCGGTCTCGTTGATCTCGGCCATCGCCTTCGCGGAATCCAGTGCGAGAAGGGCTTCCTTCACGGCGTTGATCTTCGGGCCGAAACGCTTTCCGAGCGTGCGGAGCTGCGGCTTAAAGGTGTAGCCGGTGAACTCGCTGACGTCATCACGGAACTCGACGTTCTTCACATTGAGCTCGTCCTCGATGATTTCTTTATAGAATTCATTCAGAGCGAGATCGTTCTTCACATACATCTCGGACATCGGCTGACGCTGCTTGATGTTCGAAGCGTTACGGCAGGCACGGCCGAGCACGACGATGTCGAGAACCTCTTCCATGTTCTTCTCAAGGTCCGCGTCAATCCAGTTCTCATGAACAACCGGATAATCACAGAGATGGACGCTTTCCGGAGCAGATGCGTCGACGGAGCATACAAGGTTCCGGTAGATTGCCTCGCTCATGAACGGAATCATCGGGGCAGAAGCCTTGGCAATCGTAACAAGCGCGGTGTAAAGCGTCATGTAAGCGTTAATCTTGTCCTGCTCCATGCCCTTCGCCCAGAAACGCTCACGGCCGCGTCGCACATACCAGTTACTCATCTCGTCGACGAACGAGTCGAGCGCACGGGCCGCCTCCGGAATACGGTAATTCCAAAGGTTGTCATCCACAGTCTTTACAGTCGTCTCCAGACGGGACAGAAGCCAACGGTCCATGACCGGAAGCTTATCATAGTCAAGCGTGTATTTCGTTGCATCAAAGTTATCGATGTTCGCATACAGAACGAAGAATGCGTAAGTGTTCCAGAGCGTGCCCATGAACTTTCTCTGGCCTTCGGTTACGGCCTTGTCATGGAAACGGTTCGGCAGCCACGGCGCGCTGTTGATGTAAAAGTACCAGCGGATTGCATCGGCGCCGTGCGTTGCAAGAGCCTCGAACGGATCCACCGCGTTGCCCTTACTCTTACTCATCTTCTGGCCGTTCTCGTCCTGCACGTGGCCAAGCACGATAACGTTCTCATAAGGAGCCTTGTTGAAGAGAAGCGTCGACTCCGCCATCAGCGAATGGAACCATCCGCGCGTCTGGTCAACGGCCTCACTGATAAACTGTGCCGGGAACTGCTCCTCGAACAATTCCTTATTCTCAAACGGATAATGATGCTGCGCAAAAGGCATCGCGCCGGAGTCAAACCAGCAGTCGATAACCTCGGGAACGCGGTGCATCGTCTTACCGCATTTCGGGCAGGCAAATGTGACACCGTCGATGTACGGACGATGCAGCTCCACCTTCGCGTCATCCGGGTTTCCGGAACGCTCCGCAAGCTCCGCGCGGCTTCCGATACACTCGCGGTGGCCGCACTCGCACTCCCAGATATTCAAGGGAGTTCCCCAGTAACGGTTACGGCTGATTGCCCAGTCCTGAATGTTCTCAAGCCAGTTGCCGAAACGGCCTTTACCGATGGACTCGGGGATCCAGTTAACGGTATTGTTGTTGCGCACGAGGTCATCGCGTACGGCGGTCTCACGGATGTACCAGGATTCACGCGCATAGTAGATAAGAGGCGTGTCGCAGCGCCAGCAGTGCGGATACTCGTGCTCAAACTTCGGCGCATCGAACAGAAGCTTTCTCGATGAAAGGTCCTTGATTACCTCGGGATCGGCACTGATTGCGCCCTTCTCCATCTCGGCTGCGGTAGGCTTGCAGCGCATGCCCGCGAAAGGAGTCACGTCAAGCATGACACCCTTCTCATTTACCATCTGCACAAGCGGAAGGTCATAGTTACGGCCTACGTTGGCGTCGTCTTCACCGAATGCCGGCGCGATATGAACGATACCGGTACCGTCGGACATCGTAACGTAATCATCACAGGTTACGTAGAAGGCTTTCTTGCCCTGCTTCTTCGCCTCATCGGCAGCGCACTGATACAAAGGCTCATACTCGCGGCGCTCAAGGTCGGTTCCCTTGAAGGTCCCGATGACTTCATAAGCCGGAGCCCCGTCCTTGCTAAGCGGTGCAAGAACCGTATCGGCCAAAGCCTCTGCGAGATAATAGGTATAACCGTCGGCAGCCTTCACCTTCACATATGTGTCGTTCGGGTTTACGCAGAGCGCAACGTTCGAAGGAAGCGTCCACGGCGTGGTCGTCCATGCAAGGAAATAAGCGTCCTCGCCGACCGCCTTAAAGCGGACAACGGCAGAGCGCTCCTTAACGGTCTTGTAGCCCTGCGAAACCTCAGCCGAGGAAAGCGGCGTGCCGCAGCGCGGGCAGTACGGAACAATCTTGAAGCCCTTATAGAGAAGGCCCTTGTCCCAAATCTGACGAAGCGCCCACCACTCGGACTCGATATAGTCATCGTGATAAGTTACATACGGGTTGTCCATGTCCGCCCAGAAACCTACGGTGCCGGAGAAATCCTCCCACATGCCCTTGTATTTCCAAACGGATTCTTTACATTTGTCGATGAAGGGCTCAAGACCGTACGACTCAATCTGGTCCTTGCCGTTGATGCCGAGAAGCTTCTCGACTTCGATTTCAACCGGCAGTCCGTGCGTGTCCCAGCCGGCCTTACGCGGCACCATAAAGCCCTTCATGGTGCGGTAACGCGGGATCATATCCTTGATGACACGGGTCAGGACATGGCCGATGTGCGGCTTGCCATTTGCCGTCGGAGGTCCGTCATAAAACGTATACGTCGGGCCTTCCTTCCGCGACTCCATGCTCTTACGGAAAATGTCATTGTCCTGCCAAAACCTAAGCGTTTCCTTCTCGCGTCCCACGAAATCCATGTTGGCGTCCACTTTTTGATACATTGCTTTTCTCCTTTCAAGAGACATACTAAGAAAAAAAGTCCCTCACCCGAAAAGGATGAGGGACACCAATCTCATAACCACCTTTTGGCGTACGCAGCCTAAGCCTGAATACGTTGTCCGGTAACGGCGGACGGTCCGGTGCGGACTACTCGAAAGCCTTTGGCCCACACGACTCGGGAGGGATGTTCCTCTGCATACGCTCACACCGGGCTTTCACCGTCCCCGGCTCGCTTTGGATCGGTAACGCAGGCTACTGTCTCCGTCTTCGTCTTTCTCTATATCCGATACTATAATCACCTGCCCGCCAAATGTCAAGCAGTTCTTTCAGCATCCGTCCTAGAACGGAATCTCTGTACGGATCTCCGGATTCAGACGCTTCGTGAACGTTTCCGCAGCTTCCGGATTGAAATAATGCACCGGAATTGCGAGCTTCGGCTTGATAATATTGACAAGTTCCG
This sequence comes from uncultured Lachnoclostridium sp., assembly GCA_947305875.1. Taxonomy (GTDB): domain Bacteria; phylum Bacillota; class Clostridia; order Lachnospirales; family Lachnospiraceae; genus ISDg. The sequence goes on along the minus strand of CAMZEW010000128.1, from coordinate 645 downwards.
CTCCTTCTTCAGCATCCGTCGTGTACTTCCCGCCGATCGGAATCAGCGCGACGTCACAATGGACCGCCTTCGCCTCCTCGGTCGCGTCGGAGTCGCCGGCGACATACACGCGCCCGGCATCAGCCTCGATAATATAGCCGACCCACTCCGCGTCCTTCGGGTGGAACGGCTTCCCGATGTTGTAGGAACGGACCGTCTCAAAGTTCAGTCCGCAGACGGAATACGAGGAGCCGTAACGGACGGTTACCGTCTTTCCGACAAGACCGGAAACCTCCTGCGCCTTCTCCGCCATGCGCTCCGGAACGACAAGCACGGTACTCTTCTTGCATACCTTCGCAAGGTCCTCCGGCGAAAAATGATCATAGTGATCGTGCGTGATCAGCACGAAATCCGCGTCATGCGGCTCCTCCGTCATCCGGAACGGGTCCGTATAAACAACACCCGCCGCCGTCGTGATGCGAATGCAGTTCTGCCCGATAAAACGAATTCCTTCTCCCATAACAGACCTCCTGAAGCCTTAGTATTTCAAAAAATTATACCACATACGGAGGGGGTTGTACAAGACTGCTTTGAACCGTTTGCGCGGGGTCACGATTCTTCCTGCATAAGCTTGAGCGCGCCGGATTTCTTAAGGCTAAAGAGAAT
>CAMZEW010000127.1:0-4647 GCA_947305875.1 uncultured Lachnoclostridium sp. | reverse complement strand
ACAGTGACTGCGAAGTGCTTCTGCCGCTTTACCACGAGTACGGAACCGATATGTTTCGGATGCTCGACGCGGAGTTCGCCTGCATTCTCTATGACGGCGACACCGACGAGTACATCGCGGCGCGTGACCCGATCGGAATCCGTCCTCTGTACTACGGTTATGACGAGGCCGGAACGATTATCTTTGCGAGCGAAGCGAAGAACCTTGTGGGCCTTACCGATAAGATCATGCCTTTCCCGCCCGGACATTACTATAAGGGCGGCAAATTCCATTGCTACCGGGACATTACCGAGGTCCGTAGCATTTGCCGCGATGACCTTGAGACTGCCTGCGCGAAGATTCGCGAGAAGCTGGTTTCGGGCGTGAAGAAGAGACTTGTGGCAGATGCGAAGGTAGGCTTTCTGCTTTCGGGCGGACTCGATTCCTCTCTGGTATGCGCGATTGCGGCGCGCGAGTCGGATAAGCCGATTGAGACGTTTGCCATCGGTATGGAAAAGGACGCGATTGACCTGAAGTACGCGCGTCAGGTTGCCGAATTTATCGGAAGTCATCACACAGAAGTGTTCATGACGCCCGACGATGTCATCTCGTCGCTTTCCGACGTTATTAAACTTCTCGGAACCTATGACATTACGACAATCCGTGCGAGCATGGGTATGTACCTTGTGTGCAAGGCAATCCATGAGACGACCGATATCCGCGTGCTACTGACCGGCGAGATTTCGGACGAGCTGTTCGGATACAAGTACACCGATTTCGCGCCGTCCGCGGAAGCTTTCCAGGCCGAGTCCGTAAAGCGTATCAGCGAGCTTCATATGTACGACGTGCTCCGTGCGGACCGGTGCATCTCCGTGAACTCCTTAGAGGCACGCGTGCCGTTCGGCGACCTCGATTTCGTGCAGTATGTGATGGAACTTGATCCGGCGAAGAAGATGAATGTTTATAACAAGGGCAAATACCTCCTGCGCCACGCGTTTGAGGGGCTCGGATACCTGCCGGATGAGATTCTGTGGAGAGAGAAAGCCGCTTTCTCCGATGCCGTCGGGCATTCGATGGTGGACGATCTGAAGGAATTTGCCGAGAGCCGCTACACGGACGAAGAGTACGAGCGTCTCAGAGAGAAATACACATTCAGCAAGCCGTTTACGAAGGAATCGCTTCTGTACCGGGAGATTTTCGAATCGTTCTATCCGGGACAGGCGGAGATGGTTGTGGATTTCTGGATGCCGAATAAGGAGTGGGAAGGCTGTAACGTAAACGATCCGTCGGCCAGAGTGCTTTCGAACTACGGCGCAAGCGGAGAGTAAACGAAGACGGAAATGCGAAGGAACGAAACAGGAGGTGCAAAATGACGAAATATGTATTTGTTACCGGAGGTGTTGTTTCCGGACTCGGAAAGGGGATTACGGCGGCGTCCCTCGGACGTCTTTTAAAGGCGCGCGGACTCAAGGTGGCCGCGCAGAAACTGGACCCGTACATCAACGTGGACCCGGGCACGATGAGCCCGTACCAGCACGGTGAGGTGTACGTAACCGAGGACGGCGCGGAGACCGATCTGGACCTCGGACATTATGAAAGATTTATCGATGAGGATTTGAATAAATACTCCAACCTGACGACCGGTAAGGTGTACTGGAACGTTCTGAATAAGGAGCGCCGCGGTGAGTATCTCGGCTCGACCGTTCAGGTCATTCCGCACATCACGAACGAGATTAAGGAGTTCGTGTACAGCGTCGGCCGGAAGACCGAAGCCGACGTCGTCATTACCGAAATCGGCGGCACGATCGGTGACATCGAGTCACAGCCGTTCATCGAGGCCGTGCGTCAGATTTCCCTCGAAGTAGGGCGCGAGAACAGCTTGTTCATCCATGTGTGCCTCGTACCGTATCTGCATGCTTCGGAGGAGCACAAATCCAAGCCGACGCAGCACTCCGTAAAAGAGCTGCAGGGCATGGGCATCAACCCCGACATCATCGTGCTCCGCGCGGACGAGCCGCTTGAGGAGAGCATTTTCCAGAAGATTGCGCTGTTCTGCAACGTGAAGCCCGACTGCGTCATTGAAAATGTGACGCTTCCGAATCTTTATGAGGCACCGCTGATGCTTGAACGGTCACATTTTTCGGAGGTCGTATGCAGAGAGCTCGGGCTTGAGACGAAGGCACCGGATCTTACCGAGTGGCAGGCGCTTGTCGAGCGGATTCACGCATCCCGTTCGCATACTGTTTCCATCGGTTTAGTAGGTAAATACGTCGGTCTTCACGACGCGTACCTTTCGGTTGCGGAAGCGCTGCATCACGCCGGATATTATCACAACGTGCATATCGATATTCACTGGATTGACTCCGAGGAAATCACTGCGGAAAATGTGAACGAAACCCTCAAAGGCATCGACGGCATTCTTGTTCCGGGTGGTTTCGGAAGCCGCGGCATCGAGGGCATGATTCTTGCCGCGAAGTACGCGCGGGAGAATAACGTTCCGTACTTCGGCATCTGCCTCGGCATGCAGATTGCGGTCATCGAATACGCGCGCAATGTAGCCGGAATCAAGGATGCGAACTCCGGCGAGTTTAATGAGCAGTGCAAAAACAAAGTCATCGATTTCATGCCCGGACAAAGCGAGGACGTCGATAAGGGCGGAACGCTCCGGCTCGGTGTTTACCCGTGCGTAATTACACCCGGTACGACGATGGAGCGGTGCTACGGATCGCTTCAGATCAGTGAGCGGCATCGTCACCGCTACGAAGTGAATAATGATTACCGGGAGATTCTATCCGGTAACGGTCTTACATTAAGCGGCATTTCGCCGGACGGAAGACTTGTGGAGACCGTCGAACTGACGGAGCGCCCGTTCCATGTGGGCGTGCAGTATCATCCGGAGTTCAAGAGCCGTCCGAATAAGCCGCATCCGCTGTTCCTTGGATTCGTCGGCGCGGCAGCGGGAAAGGGTGATCAGTAATGGCGATTCATGAAGAATGCGGTGTGTTCGGCGTGATTACGCCGGCGCCGGCCGATGTGGCACATACCTGTTATTACGGGCTTTACGCCCTGCAGCACCGCGGGCAGGAGAGCTGCGGCATCGTCGTCAACGACGACGGCGTGTTTCATTCGCACAAGGATCTCGGACTCGTGAGCGAGGTGTTCGGCGGGGAGACGCTGTCACATTTTCCGGAAGGAACAATGGCGGTCGCGCATGCAAGATACGGGACGACCGGCGGAAACCTTCGGAGCAACTGCCAGCCGATTGAGGTGAACCACCAGAAGGGGCACATGGCGATTGCCCACAACGGGAACCTTTCGAATGCGTCGGCGCTTCGGTCGGAACTCGAGCTTTCGGGTGCCATCTTCCATACGACGAGCGACACCGAAACGATTGCCTATATTGTGACGAGAGAGCGCCTGCTGGCGCCTTCGATTGAGGAGGCGGTCAGCAGGGCAATGGAGCATTTTCAGGGGGCATATTCGCTGATTCTGATGTCTCCGCAGAAACTGATTTGCGTAAGAGATCCGCACGGATTCCGGCCGCTTTGCTACGGAGCGCTTCCGGACGGCGGCTATGTCATTGCGTCCGAAAGCTGCGCGTTGCGCGCGGTGGGGGCGCATTTTGTGCGTAATGTCGAACCCGGCGAAATCCTTGTATTCAGTAAAGACGGCGTAACCTCGCGAAGAGAGCACTGCGGAACCGCCGGGAAGCGGCTCTGCGTGTTTGAATATATCTACTTTGCAAGACCGGATTCGGTGATTGACGGCGTGTCGGTGCATGAGTCTCGCGTGCATGCGGGAGAGATTCTTGCCGAGACGCATCCGGCCGATGCGGACATCGTCATCGGTGTTCCGGATTCGGGCATCGACGCGGCGCTCGGGTTTGCCCGGAAGTCCGGCATTCCGTACGGAATCGGGCTTGTGAAGAATAAGTACATCGGCCGCACATTTATCGCGCCGAAGGACCGCTCGACGCAGGTTAAGATTAAACTGTCGCCGGTTGAAAGCGCGGTCTCCGGAAAGCGCGTCGTGCTCGTAGACGACTCGATTGTCCGCGGCACGACAAGTGAGCAGATTGTGAAGCTTCTCCGGGAAGCCGGCGCAACGGAAATCCATATGCGGATTACGGCGCCGCCGTTCCGGTTCCCGTGCTACTACGGAACGGATGTGGACTCGACATCGTCGCTGATTGCGACCGCGCACACAACCGAGCAGATCGCGCAGATGATCGGCGCGGATTCGCTCGGCTACTTCCCGACCGAGAGACTTTCGGAACTCGCGGGCGGACAGGGGTACTGCAGCGCCTGTTTCGACGGCGATTACCCGACTTCGGTGCCGACGGACGAACGGAAGAACCGCTTCGAGAAGCGGCTGTCGGAGAGTTGAGAAGACAGCTCGCGGGCATCAGGCGCTCAGCCGGAAAATGAGACTTGAAATCCCGCGCGCGTGCGCGTATAATGCGCAGAGGATACTTTATACGGTTACATTTTGCAGGAACGAAAGGAAGAAATGACATGAGTTCGGCAGGAAAACGGAAACTCGTCCTTGAGGACGGACAGGAATATATCGGAGGCGCATTCGGCGCGGACGGCGAGCGGATTTTAGAGCTTGTTTTCAACACCTCCATGGTCGGCTATCAGGAGATTCTTTCGGACCCGTCGTACACGG
>CAMZEW010000126.1:0-4688 GCA_947305875.1 uncultured Lachnoclostridium sp. | reverse complement strand
ACTCTACCGAGAACACGCGGTCGCCTTCCGCAAGCGGAAGCTTCTCCTCATATACGTCGTCAATCGGCGGCTCGGAGAAAACGGTCACCAAAGCCTTCCGATAAGTTTCCTCACTGATGTTCTCCGCGTCATAGCGGACGAACACGCGGACCTCTTTAAGTCCTGCCAGTCCGAGATAATCCCGAAGCTCGCTCTTAAGCTCCTTTGCGCGTACCGCAAAGGGTGCTTTCTTCTCTACATAGATTCTGCGTACCTGACTCATGCGGGCAGCCTCCTTATATTTCAGTTGCAATCAGTATAGCATTGTTCGACTTATAAATGAAATTAATAAAAGTCATTCCATTTATAAGGTTTGCTTATGAAAAACGCTTGCAATTTCAAGCCTGCTCTGATACAATAATCCCCGTAGGCCGCGGCAGGAAAAACGCCCCGGCAAAGGAGGTCCTTCATATGCTTTTTGAGTTGCTCGGAGTCAATCCGCACGGATATAACCGTTATGCCGTTTTGCTTGCAATCGGCTGCGCCGGATTCGGCATGACCATCATTCTTCTCCGCTTACTGAAAGGGGCTCTTCCCGCTGACGGCGGAAGGGCATTTGCCGTAAACGGCGAAAAGTCCAAAGGCAAGCCCCGCGGGGCAGGCGTTATCTTTATTCTCGTCTTCGCATTTCTCTCCGCGCTCTTTCTCCCGGTCAAGACGGAAGACCTCCTGTATCTCGGCGCAATCGTCCTCGGCATGATCAGCGGCTTCATGGACGACGCCAGCGAAACACCCTGGAATGAATATAAGAAGGGCTTTTTAGACTTTCTGATTGCGGCAGGCGTTACGGCTACGTATCTTTTAACCAACGGTCCCGTCATCCGCCTGCTTCTGTTCCGTGACGGCGAATCCCCGATGACCATCGAACTTCCGGTGTGGCTCTTCGCGATTCTTTCGGTTATCCTGATCTGGGCCGCCATCAACGTCGTAAACTGCACGGACGGTGTGGATGCACTCAGCGGAACACTCTGTGTAATCGCAACGGCTTCGTTTCTGTTTGCGCTTCCGTTCCTCAGGCCGGCAATCACAACGGAGCGGCCGGTTGGGCTTTGTGTCATCCTGATCAGCTGCCTGCTCGCGTACCTCTGGTACAACTGCCCGCCGAGCGTCCTGATGATGGGCGACGCCGGTTCCCGCGCACTCGGCCTGTTCCTTGCAATCCTTGCGCTCCGGACCGACCCGTTCCTGTTCATCCCGTTCTGCCTGATCTTCATTCTCGACGGCGGACTCGGACTCGTTAAGGTCGCGCTGAAACGTTACCTGAAGATTTCCATCATGAAGAATATCCGTACCCCGTTGCACGACCACGCGCGCAAGAAAGCCGGCTGGTCGGACACACAGACCGTATACCGTTTCATGCTTTTGCAGGTTATGATATCGGGACTTCTCTTCCTGGCAGCATTCTGGGTCAGATAAGTCCTGACGAATCCCCGAAAGGAGCCGGTTCATGGATATCAACTATGAATTATATAAAGTGTTTTATCACGTCGCCAAGAGTCTGAGTTTCTCCGAGGCTGCCTCGGGGCTTTATATCTCGCAGTCCGCGGTCAGCCAGTCCGTCAAGCTTCTTGAAAAGCGGCTCGGTCAGACGCTCTTCGTACGAAACACCAAGCGGGTGTCCTTAACGCCCGAAGGCGAGATGCTTCTTAAGCACATCGAGCCCGCAATCCAGCTGATTACACGAGGCGAAAACCAGCTTTCAAGAGACGCCTCCGAGGGCGGCATGCAGCTCCGGATTGCCGCGAGCGACACCATATGCCGTTATGTGCTCGTGCCCTTCTTCCGGGCGCTTCACGAGCAGTATCCGGACGTACATATCAACATCTTAAACGGCACGAGTCCGCACTGCGCGCAGATGCTCGAATCCGGCCAGGTCGACCTGATTGTCGCGAATTCGCCGAACGAGGCGCTGACCGGCAATATGCAAATCCGCGAGATACGTGATTTTTCGGACGTATTCGTCGGGAATCCGTCGCATTATCCGGAATGCTTCGCTTCAGCCGGCGGCAAATCCCGCACGCTCACGATGAAAGAGCTTCTCACCTACCCGATTCTGATGCTCTCGAAGCGTTCCGCGACAAGCTCGTTCCTGCATGAACAGTTCCAGAAGCATTCTCTGGAGCTCGTTCCGTCCATCGAACTGAGCAGCAATGACCTGCTTTTAGACCTTGCGCGAATCGGCCTCGGCATCGCCTGCGTCCCGGACTTCTGCATCCCGCAGTCCGAAGAAACGCTTCAACGCCTGACCATCAGGGAATCACTCCCGAAACGGAAACTCGTCATCGCCTACGACGAGAAGTGGCCTCTCTCCCTTCCGGCCCAGTCCCTGATTGACGCCCTGACCGCGGCGGGCGAGTAAAACCGTATACGGAATAAAAACGGGGCTGCCGCTTGGTGCGACAGCCCCTGTCCGTTCTTTAAGATTCTATTTTACGATTGCGTAGCTTCCGAGCGTGATGCTGTCCCATTCTTCGGTCTTCACCACTTCGTAACGGTCGCTGATGGTCTTCGCGTAATCCGCGATGCCGGTGTTCTGCGCCGTCTCGATAGCAGACGCAACAGCCTCTTCATATCCGGAATACTTCTCGTTATCCACCAGGAGAATGATGTAATAGCTGGATTCACGTTCGAAAAGAGTGCATTCCCCTTTCTTAAGCGCCATCGCAGCCTTGTTGTATTCCGGGTCCTCATCAATCTGCGTCCGGTAGAAATCACTGGTACCGTAGCCCATGATATCGTCATAGGAAGAACGGACCTGCACCATGGATTCACCGCCCTTGACACGTTCGAGCGCGTCATCAATTGCGGCCTTTCTTCTGGCCGATTCCTCCGGCGTAAAATCCACTCTCTTGTAATCTTCGTCACGGTCGAACTTGGCAACGTACAGATAATCGGTCTCGTATACGCGGTAGTCCTCGCGGTCCACCGTCGCGCGGATGGCATCCTCATCAACCTTGAAATCCCTGGTCATCTTCTCGATGTACTGCTCGGCAAGGAAAATCCTCTCATAATTCTCACGGATGCATGCCTCGGTCATTCCGCATTTGGCTCTCTGCTCCGCAGTAAACTTCAGGAGGAATTTCTCGGCGGCCGTCGCAGCAGCGAGCCGGCGCGCTTCCTCAAGTACCATACCGGAATTCTTCGCTTGCTGGCTGAAGATAAATGCGTAGGACGCCGAAGCGTAAGCATTCTCTTTGTAGCCGTCCTTTACCTTCGTCCCGTTGCTGTCGGTGATTTCCCAGAAATCATATTCATTCCCGTAGAGAGAAACGTAATAGGCATGCTGTTTTGCCTGCAGTTCAAGGGCGTCCTTCTCGCTGTACGCAAGGTAATAAACCATATCGTAAGCGGTGATGTCGTATACGGAGCCGTCATCCGCCATCATCCGAAGAAGAACCTTGTTCTTGTTCTGTGACGCTTTCGTTTCCGCAAGCTTCAGATACTCCTCATCACTCATCTTTTTCTTCTTGCAGCCGGCCATGCATGCCATCATGCAAAGCACCAGAAGAACGGCCGCAATCTGTTTCACTCTTCTCACTTTCCTACTCCGTTTCCTGCTCAGCCAAACGGGATGACCGCGACCACGATACCGGTCACGATAACGGCTGCGCAACACAATTTGTATTTAATCTGCTTTTCGCGAAAGAAAATCTTCCCTCCGACAATCGTCACGACGCATCCCGCCTGTTTGAGAAGCGTCATGACCGTGACCTGGCTCTCCGGATAGCTGCACGCGATGAAAAGCGCTCTGTCCGCTACGAGAAATGCCACGCTCAACATCCACACATATTTATTCGTAAGCATTCCCTTGGTGCGGATCTTCGTTCCGGTCGCGATGATATATAAAAGATAAAACATCACCAGAAACAGCATGTAAAAGAACTGCAGCTGTGTTTCGGACATGTCCTTCATCAGGACCTTGTCCATCGTTCCGCTGATTCCGTTGAAAAGACTTGATAAAAATGCCAGGACAACCACCAATGTGGGGTTCGCCGTAACGCGCTTCCAGAAGCGCTGTTCGCGCGTTTCCGTGGCAGACTCTTTGGGTTCGTCAGCAGGCTGGCCTTCCGTCACATTTGCCGCAGATTCCTTAGGTTCTACTTCTGTAGAACTATCTTCTTTTTCGCGGTTCTTAAGGCCTCTCAGGGCATATAAACCGGTGCATACGAGCAGGAATCCGATGATTCGCGGAAGCGGCATGTCTTCATGTAAAAAGACGATGCCGAGAATCGTCGAGAAGATGACCCGCGAGAGATCCAGCACGCCGTACAGACTGACCGGCATGCATGACAGTGCGTGGAAGCTGCAGAGCCATGCAAGAAAGATTACAAACGATTTAATCGCAACAAGTCCGTATTGCGGGAGCGAGAGCCCGGTTGCCTTCGGCGCCGTCGGAAGCAGCATGATGAAGGAAAGGAGCGTATACAGAAACAGCACTTCCATGACCGTATTCCGGCCGAGCGCTTTCTTTTTCAAGATCTCCCGGACACCTTTCAGGATGCCGTACAGCAACACAAGGTAGACCCAAACCATGGACGAATCTCCTCTTGACTAACTTCGTTCTCCGTGCCCCATCCGGCCGCCCCAACTCTATCAAACAGTATACCACAAATCCGTTCGAATTCAAGAAAAACCCGCCCGTTTCACAT
>CAMZEW010000125.1:0-4705 GCA_947305875.1 uncultured Lachnoclostridium sp. | reverse complement strand
ACGTTTTACAAGCGTACGCCGAATTCGCTTTCGGGCGGACAGCAGCAGCGTATCGCGATTGCCCGCGCCATCGTGAAGAATCCGCCGGTTATTCTCGCGGACGAACCGACCGGCAACCTCGATGAGGCCAATACGGTCGTCATCATGGATATCTTAAAGCAGCTCTCGAAGACTCGACTCGTGCTTCTGGTAACGCATGAGGAGAACCTTGTCGATTATTACTGCGATACCGTCATCGAGCTTTCCGACGGAAAGGTAGTGGGAATCCGAAACAACGAAGAGAGCGGCGGTTATGTCGCAAGAGATAAGAATACCATCTATCTCGGCGATTTCGAACGGACGGATTACGAGAACGACGCGATGCGGACGGCCTATTACGGCGAACTGCCCGAGACACCCGTGAAGGTCCGCATGATCAACCGGAACGGCGTTCTCTATATGAAGGTGGAGACGCCCGGCGTTCACGTCTTAGATGAAACGAGCGAGGTGCATCTTGTAAAAGGACGCTTCGAGGAACAGCGCAAAGCCGAAGAGGAAGGCGAACGGATTGACCTGTCCGGGCTTACCGGTTTTACGGGAAGCCGTTTCGGCCGCCTGTTCTCGTTCAAGGACGGCGTCAAATCCGGCTTTACGATGATTTCGACGATGGCGAAACGGAAGAAGACGGCGAAGAGACTCAGAAGAGTCATGGCATTTTTCGCAATTGTTTTCGTTTTCGTTGTGGCACGTTTCGGCGTCGGCATCAAGGACTATTTCGAAGCGAAGAGCAATTATAACAAGCAGGTTGTTTCGGTCAGCCTCGGAACGATTGACGGCAGTTTGGAGGACAGTATCCGGGAACTTCTCGATGCGAAGGGCGACCCGAAGAGCGGAATCAGGCAGGTGGTTCTGAACGCGTATTATATGTTCGACTATGAAACCGGTTTTGCGGAGTTTCAGCTTCTTCCGAGTGCGTTTGAAACGTACAGCAAGGGCATGCTTTCCTTTGTTTCGGAGGACTCCGACCGGTTTAGGGCCCCCGTTCTTCCGGAATCCGACAGAGGAAATCTGAAGGTTCTGAGCGGTCAGGGCAGTACGTCGGATACGTACGAAATTCTGATCACGAAAAATGTGGCGGATAAGCTCTTAAAGAACCCCACATTTTCCTTCATCAATTCCTACGATGACCTGGTCGGAATGTTCTTTGAGAGTAACCTCGTGGATTCCAAGGATTTCTACGAAAGAATGATGCGGCGCGCAACCGATTCGGACGATCAGGACTATGAGCCGAAATACGCTTATGACCCGGATTTGGACCGGTATTATTATTACAATCTGGAGGACGACTCGTATACCTATCTCGATTACGGTGAAGTACCGAAAGGCATGGAGGAAAAACAGAGGTATTTCCGGATTGCAGGTGTTTTGAATTCCGACGAGCTGGTTGTTTACCTGAACGACGATATGTTCACGGATTCCGTTATTTCTCTGTCGATGCCGGACCAAAAGGTTATGGAGAATTACGCTTCCGCATTGGTTTTCTCCGATGATCCGGACAAGACCGTTTCGTATCTTGACAGGCTCGGGATAAATGCCCATGCTGCCAAGCAGGAACTCGAAGAAGAACTGAAATCCGCAAAGGGAGAGATGTTCGGATATCTTTCCACGATGGCGATGCTTATTGCGGTGCTTTGCGTCTGCATGTATTTCATCATGCGGGCCGTCTACATGAACCGCATGAAGGAAATCGGCACCTACCGCGCCATCGGCGTTTCGAAGCGCAACATGCTGTTCCGTTCCTTCGTGGAAACCGGCGTGATGACGACGCTTTCGGCATTTGTCGGATATCTTCTGACGGTCGGATTCATTGCTTATCTGCGAAGCTTCTCGTCGAAGACGGAGAACTTTTTCTACATGCCCTGGTGGCTTGCAATCCTTGTGCTTCTTCTGATTTATGTCATCTGTCTTTTCAGCGGAACCATCTCGGTGAGAAGCGTGCTCCGTAAGACGCCGGCCGAAATCATGGCAAAATACGATATTTAAACGTTTCCGAAAGAGGGGCTGTCGCATCCGCCGGCAGCCTCTTTTGTTTTTTCGGAAAATGACACATTTTCCTGTTGACAGAATTGGTTGTTCGGTGTATATTTGTTGTGACAGTAGTAAATTACTACCATATTTACGAAGGGAGGAAAGCCATGAAAGAGAAGAAAAATGCGGACGGGCTTACTGAAGCGGAATTTCTCGCGGCTTACCGGCCCGGTGAATATGAACGGCCGTCTGTGACGGTCGATGTGCTTCTCCTTCGGATGAAGAAAGACCTCTCGTGCCTTCAGACGCTTCTGATCCGGCGGCGGAATCATCCGTATATCGGGTGCTGGGCGCTCCCGGGCGGCTTCATCGAAATGAATGAGTCGGCTTACGAATCGGCCTGCAGGGAACTGAAGGAAGAGACCGGTATCGAGGGCATCTACTTAGAGCAGCTTTATACGATGAACCAGCCGGACCGCGACCCCAGAATGCGTGTGATCGATGTCGCTTATACCGGGCTGATTCCGTATGATGACCAGAAGGAAGCGGAAGCCGGAGACGACGCAGAGGATGCAGGATGGTTTGACATCACATTTTCCGATAAGCGGATTATCCTTGACGGGGCGGACCGCGACGCGCATATCGAATATTCGCTCCGTGAGAAATCGTTCCGGAACGGCAACATCGTAGTTCGGAATTATGTGCCGGAGCCGGTCAGTGAGGAACGGCTCGCGTTTGACCATTCGGAGATTGTTCTTGAGGGGCTTATGAAACTTCGGAACAAGGTACTGCTTTCGGACTGCGCGTTCAACCTCGTACCGAAGGAATTCACGCTTCCGGATCTGCAGAAGGTGTATGAAATCATTCTCGGGACGGACCTTTACAAGGCGAATTTCCGGGATAAGATGGCAAGTAAGATTGAGGCGCTTCACTACGTTGCGAAGCCGATTTCGGGCAACCGCGTGGCGAACGTGTACCGCTATAAGGAATCATAGGAGGGGACGGAGATGAAAGAACTGCTGGTTGTTGTGGATATGCAGAAGGATTTTGTGGACGGCGCGCTTGCGAACCCGAACGCGCAGGCGATTGTTCCGGCCGTTACCGAGTTTGTGAAAAACTGGAAGGGCGATATCGTCTTCACGAGAGACACGCACACCGCGGATTACATGAATACGCTTGAAGGAAAGAAGCTTCCGGTGAAGCATTGCGTCTGGGGAACGAAAGGCTGGGAAATCATTGACGAACTGAAGCCTTACGCGAAGAAAGCCATTGACAAGCCGGTATTCGGTTCCGTAGAACTAGGCGGGCTTGTTAAGAAGAAGGGCTATAAAGAGGTGACGCTGATCGGCGTGTGCACCGGCATCTGCGTTATCAGCAATGCGGTGATTATCAGGGCTGCGAGCCCTGAGACAAATGTGAAGGTCATTGCGGACCTCTGCGCATGCATCACGCCGGAGACGCATCAGACCGCGCTGGACGCGATGAAGACATTCCAGGTGGATGTCATCTGACGGATGATTGGAAAGATTGTGTAGCATTTTACGCGAATAAAAACACTTTTCGGAGGATATCGAGATGAAACTCAATCAGATTGTGAATTCCCTTTTGGAGACCGACCTTTACAAGTTTTCGATGGGGCAGGCCATCTATCACCAGTTCAGCGACTATAAGACGACGTGGACGTTCCGGTGCCGGAACACGGACGTTTTCTTCACACCCGAGATGGTGCGGGAGATTAAGGAGCAGATTCAGGCATATTGCGGTCTTCGTTTTACTGAGGAAGAGCTTGAGTATCTCCATAACATCCGCTGGCTGAAGGGCTCTTATGTGGATTTCCTGAGACTTTGGGAGCCCCGTTATCTGGACTTTGAGATTACGACCGACGCGGAATGCGGTCTTGCAATTGAAACGCGCGGAACCTGGCTCAACACGTCGATGTACGAGATTCCGACGCTCGCCATCGTGAACGAAGTCTACTTCCGCATGCAGTATGACTACGATAAGCTGATGAAGAGCTTTGAGGAGCGCCTTGACGCGAAGGCGGAGGGCGTTGCTTCCGGCAAGTTCATCCTCGGCAACTATTCCGAATTCGGTCTTCGCCGCCGTCTGTCTGCCGGAGCGCAGGAGATGGCCGTTAAGAAACTTGCCGAAGTGAAAGCCGAAAAATCCCATTTCGTCGGAACTTCGAACGTTTATCTCGCGAAGAAATACAACCTGGTGCCGGTCGGTACAATGGCGCATGAGTGGATTATGTGCGTCGGACAGGGCAATCACCGCCATAACCCGGCTTACTCCAACCATTACGCGCTCGATGCATGGGTAAAGGAGTACGGTGTATTGAACGGTACCGCTCTGACGGATGCGATTACGACCGACTGCTTCCTCCGCGATTTCAACCTGACCTATGCGACGCTTTTCAGCGGCGTGCGTCATGACAGCGGCGACCCGTACGAGTGGGGCGATAAGATGCTTGAATACTACAAAAAACTCGGCATCGACGGTTCCCAGAAGACGCTTCTGTTCAGCGACAGCCTTGACTTTGAGCGCGCCGACAAATTATACCGCTATTTTGCAGGCCGCGCGAAAGTCGCATTCGGTATCGGAACCTATATTTCCAATGATACCGATGTGACGCCTCTGAATATCGTTATGAAGACAACCGCCTGCAACGGTAACGACGTTGCCAAGATTTCCGACG
>CAMZEW010000124.1:0-4765 GCA_947305875.1 uncultured Lachnoclostridium sp. | reverse complement strand
TTCGATGATCAGCATCGACAAACAAAGCCGGACACCGGTGTATGAACAGCTTGTCGATTCCTTTGAGAAAGAAATCATTCTCGGGATAAGGCAGCCGGACAGCATCATTCCGTCCGTCCGCGCGCTGTCCGTGGAGCTCGGAATCAATCCGAACACGGTGCAGAAGGCCTATCTGGAGCTGGAGCGGCGGAACATTACCTATTCCGTGCCGGGTGTGGGCAGGTTCGTTTCCGCGGAGGGGGCCGCGATTCTTAAAAAGGACCTTTCGGAGGCGGAAGAACTGCTTAAAAAAGGCGTCGAATACATGAAGCGGGCGGAGGTCCCGCTTTCGGAGGTCATCCGCAGGGTTCAGGAGTTGTACGGGAAGAATAACGACATTACGGAGGAAGTAAAACAATGATCAAGGTTTCTGATATTTCGAAAACATTTGAAGATACGAAAGCGCTCGGCGGACTCTCCTGTGAGATTCCGGACGGACGCGTCTACGGTCTTGTCGGAAGCAACGGAGCCGGTAAGAGCACGCTCCTCCGGATTATCGCGGGGATTTACGAGCCGGACGAGGGAACGGTCACATTTGACGGAGAGCCCGTATTCGATAATCCGAAGGTGAAGGAGCAGTTCGTCTATGTATCGGACGATTTGTACTTTCTTCCGGGCGCGAGCATGAACCGGATGGCGAAGTTCTATCAGCTCTATTATCCGAACTTTAATATGGAGCGCTACGAGAAGCTTTCGAAGGAATTTAAACTGAACCCGAAGAAGCCGCTTTCCGGCTTCAGTAAAGGCATGCGCAGGCAGGCGGCGACCATCCTTGCGGTTTCCTGCATGCCGAAATACTATTTCTTTGACGAGACGTTCGACGGCCTTGACCAGATTATGCGTGACGCCGTGAAGAAACTGATTTACGAGGATATCTGCGAGCGAAACGTGACGGCGGTCCTGACGAGCCATTCGCTTCGCGAACTTGAGAATTTCTGCGATGAGCTGGCGCTTCTTCATGAGGGACGGATTATCTTCTCGCATGACGTGGACGATATCAAGACGTCGGCCGGAAAAATTCAGGCCGCCTTTAACGAAGCAATGACTAAGGAAGAGTTTGAGGCCCGTTTCGAGACGAAGTGTCTCTCTTATAAGGAAGAAGGCAAGGTTATCCGCGCCATCGTTCAGGACGGCGTAGCGGAGCTTGAACAGAGAATCCGCACTGCGGAGCCGGTTCTTCTTGAGGTGCTTCCGCTGAACCTTGAGGAAATCTTTACCTATGAGATGGAGGCGCTCGGCTATTCGTTTGATACGGAAAGTGAGGGGGATGAGCATGAAAATGCCGTTTAAAAAATCCATATACCGCGACGTTTTCGAAAGAACACGCAGTCTTCGAATCGGGTTCTTTCTGTTCTCTGCGGTACTGACGGTTTATGCCTATAGAGTTGCAGACACCGAAGTATATGCTCCGGATCACGCACGTCTTGCGGTCTGGCCGATGGTACTTCTGGCAGTCAGCTTTGCAATCTTTCAGGAAGTCCGCGTTCATGCATTTCATCGAAAGAAGAAGTGGGAATGGTTCTACACGATTCCTTTTGATAAAGCGGAATGGTACTGGACAACCGAAGTTGCGGGAATTACCAATCTGGCAATTCTGATCCTTGTCATGAGCCTTGAGGAATATGTTGCCTGTCTCATCCAGGTAAAGGCATCCGGTCTTTCACAAATCGGAATGCCGTTTGTAAGACAGGCAATCTATGCTTTCGCGGCTGGTTTTCTTTTCATGTCGCTCCTCGGCGTGATCCGTGAACTGACGCACGAAACAACGTCGTTCTTCTTCCTGCTTATTATGACGCTCGCAACGGTGTATCTTTCCCTGGAGATGGTGGAGGAGTTTGCGGCAGCCTTTACAAAAGGCTTTGGCGAGCTGAAGTTTTACTGGCCGACACGGTTCTGTTTAACCGAGAGAGTCGCTATGAGGTTCGACCCGGAGATGATTGATGACATCGCAATTGTTTATGACTCTTTTGCGATTCTCGGGGCAATCCTGATTGCCTGCGGGCTGTCGGTTCTCGGGAGAAAGCTTGCGGATGCCTCCCGCGCTGAATATGTAGGAGCGGAAAGCCGGAACAAGAGACTTTTCGTGGTATTTGGCTCAATCAGCCTGCTTCTTACATTCCAAGTGTTAGCGATCGTAATCTTAGATAGCGGATTCAGCGCATACTGCCTGCTGTTTTTGCTGCTTTCCGCATTGGTTATCTATCTGTTCTGCAGAATCCTTAAGGAGCGGAGCTTTCGGCGTATCGGCAGATGCATTTTGACAGCGGCGCTTGGTTTCGCGGTTTTAATCGGCGTATCGGGAATCGCATTCCTTATCGGGCGGCAGATTCCCGCGGAGGACCGGGTGGTCGGGGTGGACCAGGAAGGGTACCTTTTTACGGATCCTGTTGCGGTTTCGAAAGCATATAAAGAGATTATCGCGGAGAAGAACCGGCGCGCGGACGGCGGGAAGATACCGGGAAAGTACATTACGTATATCGTTTATACGAAGTACGGGAGCCGTAGCTTTGAGGTTCCGGATACCGTTGGGAACGGGCTGCTTCTAAAGACCGTTCTTGAATCAGGGCCGGATTATGAAACCGGCACGGTTGATTTTCCTTATGAGCCGACCAAAGCGGTGATTGGGTACGGGTACAAACCAATCATGATCGGTGACATGGAAACGAAAGACTATGAAAGACTTCTGAAGCAGATTCCTGAGGCTTATAAGAAAGAACTGCCCGTATACCGGGTGAATTTCTTCGGCGGACTGTCACTCACCGAAGAGACGATTGTCACCGAACCCGACAGCATTCCGGAAGGCAGCGGATATGCGGTTATGATGTATCTTGAGAACCCATTCTCCAATTCCGCCGGAACAATTGCATTCCTTTTCCCGGCGGATCCTGCGGTCATGCGTTATTACACAGAGGAAATCCAGGCGCCGAAATGGAAGGAAATCCGTGAGCTCATCAAGGAAGCGGACCGTTATGAAATCCGGTTGACGTTTCCGCCGAAGGAAGAAGACAATACGGACCCGTTATGGAGATTCAAGAATACAAAAAGTCTTTCCTATACGCATGTGAGAGACAAAGGCGGAGTTTGCTACGGGTACATGAGCCGTACATTGTCCGGGAAGATGAAACTGCCTGAGGAAGCAACGAAACAAGTTGAGGAACTGCTTTGCCTTTCCGGGGAGGTATCCTATGAAGGCGGGGAGTATGTTCTTGCACAGTGCTCAGTGATGTGCTATTCACAAAGAACGGAAAGCGCGATGTATGAGCAAGAGTACAAATCCATTCTTCTGGCGCTCCCGAAGGAACGTGTGGACCGGATATTCGGGCAGATGAAGGAAGTAATTCCGGAGGAGGCAGAATAAGATGAGGGGAAGTTTATTTCGGAAAAATGTAATAAAAGATTATTTCGAGAGGACTTACGCCACAGCCCTTGTGATGATAGAATTTCTGTTGTTCTTCGATGCGATGCTGTTCATCATTTCAAGAGGGGTCGTGCAGTCCGGAGAGGGAGCGGAGTACCTTGTAAAGAACTTCAGTTTTATGGGCGGGAACTTTTTTATGGCAGTCGCATTTCCCGCAATCATGTTGTGGATGTTTCTCGGGGGATTCTTCGACCGCGGAGCGGGAGACCTGTATCAGAGCCTTCCGCCGACGCGAAATGAGATGTTCTCCGGCGCAGTTTGTGTGATAACGGGGTATGAAGGAGTATTTCTCCTGCTGCAAATGTTACTGCGGCTTTTGTTGATTGCCGTAACGAAAGGATTCTATGTCCGGAAATACTTTTACACAAGCGTAATCGGGTTTACCCTGGCGGTATATCTCGTATTTCTCGGAATTGCGCTTCTGTGTTTCTGTGCGTCGGCAGGCACGTTCGGGTTCTTCGGAAGGATAGCACTCTGGGCGGCGATTCTTTGGACGATGAGAAGCGGCATATCTCTGCTTTTCTTCATCAAGCAGATGCTGTATCTCGGCCGGGAGTTTAACGTTTCGGGGACGCTTGTGGACAAGTTAGAAAACACCTGGGGATTCATCTCGGAAAGGTTTTTGTTTGATGATATCGATGTCGACACTTATGTGTCGGCATGGGAACTCGGCACTGCAAGGGATGTCGGTCTGTTCCTGGCGGTTTTCGGTCTGGTGCTTCTTTTCGTCGCATGGTTATGGTTTCGGAAGCGTCCGGCAGAACGCACAGACGGACGGAACCGGAGCGAAGTCATGCACGTAGGTCTGCAGGCAGCCGCGTTCGGAAGCATCCTTATGAATGGTCTGGGCCTTTTAAATGACTATGAATACCACCGGATCCGGGCCATGCTGGAAAACTCCGGAAGAATGAAGACGGCGCTTGTCGTATTGAAAAAGGCCGTGTTGTCGAAAGAGGGATTATTTGCCGGTATCTCCGCGCTGATCTTCTTCTGCGTTTGGGAAGCTCTCTACCGGAAGAGTATCCGCGAGATTTGGAAGGTATGGAAAGGCATTCTTTTGGGAACGCTGTTCGGTACCGTCTGTGCGGTGTTTGCACTTGTCACATTATAGTTCAGGGGGCGGCTAAAAGAAACGGATGGGTTTTTGCCCATCCGTTTCGTGTTTCTGTCGGTTGTTTTTTTACTAAAAAAGCCTTACCAGATTAATCAGTCCCGCGCCCGCGGCGTACACGAGGAGCGTCAGGAGAAGGCTTTTGTACTCGGCGGCCGTCGGCTTGGCGGGCGGCGTCTTCTCGC
Organism: uncultured Lachnoclostridium sp.; assembly: GCA_947305875.1. GTDB lineage: Bacteria > Bacillota > Clostridia > Lachnospirales > Lachnospiraceae > ISDg. The sequence continues at coordinate 12 of CAMZEW010000124.1, read as the reverse complement.
GGTGCTTCTTCC
>CAMZEW010000123.1:0-4858 GCA_947305875.1 uncultured Lachnoclostridium sp. | reverse complement strand
TCGCGAGATAGAAGTCCTTGCCCTGCCAGTCAAACGTGTCGACGCGGATGAGGTTAACCCCCATCTCTTTTGCGCGCCGCTCCGTCTCCGTAAGAAGCTTTTTCCCAAGTCCCTTCCTTCGATAGCCTTCCCGCACAAACAGCGTTTCGATATACAGAATTTTAAAGCATGTCACGCACGCGTTCACGCCTGCAATCAGCTCGCCGCTCTCCTGTATTCCGAGGCATATGCTGCCCTCCATGCGGTACGTGATATGTTCGGTATCGAACTCTTCCAAAGCCTCATTGAGCTCTTCCGATTGTTCCTCCGATAATTCTATGATTTCGTACATGTCAAAGAAACTCCTTAAGCATTTCATCGTTAATTGGTCTGATTTCACCCTTGTCAACCAGGTGCATTTCGCCGACCTTCCGGATGCGGTCGCCTTTCACATAGATTGCGCTCATGTCCTCCATCGCGACAATCGGATGCGTCATGGACATTTCCTTCAGTCTCGGAATGAACCATTCCCCCTCCTCATAGTGCGCCTTAATCGTAATGTTCGTAAGGCCGAGCGCCTCATACCAGTGCGGATTGTCCCAGATATAAGCGACATTGCGTCCGAGATTCATCGAACCCGCGCTCACGCCGAGGATTACTGCCTTGCTCTTATGAAGTTCCGTATCAAGCCCGAGGTCGCGGATCAACTCGATCTGCCACGTCGATTCGCCGCCCATGAGCCAGATGCAGTCCGCCTCACGGACAAGTTTCACTGCCTCCGCCGCATCGGTGCGACGGTCGATCACATATTTTTCGGCAAATGCCATGCCGAATTCCGCAAGCATCCGGTGCATGCCGTCCCGGTCATCGTCATTCTGCTCGTAATTCTCCGGGTCGGCACTGATGAATACAATCAGGTCCCTCTTAGGAAGGTTCTCTTTTAAGACCTCCGCGAGCGCGTCGTTAAACCGACGGTCGGGGAAGCCGCTGAACAGCCCGAGAAGGGCTGCGCTCATATTCGTATTCATTTTCTCTCCTTGAAGATTCTTTCGTCGTCCGAAATCCGCATCGCGTGCTCGTTACACGCGGGAGTCATGCTCTCCTACTCGTTCTGCGGTTGCATATTATTTCCGATCAGACGTAACATAGCGCCTGCGTATTCTTTCGCAGCGCCTATATCATACCCCGGCGTTTCGCCGCGATATTCCGAAAGTGCTTTCCGAAGAAGCTCGTGATACTTCTCCGGAAGGTTTTTAAGCCCCCACTCGCCGCCTTCCTGCTTCGAAAGGACTTTTCCTTCCTGCTGCCAGGCAAGCACGCGCGCGAGGTTCAAGGTAAGGTACATCGTATCTTCGGCGATATCGTCCTCAGCATCGGCGATATCGTACCAAAGCGAATCCATATAATCTTCGGCCGGCACCTCTCCGAACACGTCCGAAACCGGCTCCCCGTAAAGGCATATTCCTCTTTCGCGAATCACCGTGAAGTGCGCCGCGAGGTCCTTATCGGTGCCGTTCATTTTCTTTACGTAATCGTCCGGATTGTCCCGGTACCAGTCGAGATGCATCGCCGAAAAATGCAACACAAAAGGCGTCGGATATACGAAAGACTTACAAACCTCACGCTTCACGACGCTCATCTCAATGCCTTTTGCGGGAGCCTGCGCGTTCAGGGTGACCACCATGTCCATATAGGCGCGCTTCGTCTCGTCAGGCATGTCATTTGCCGTTACGACCAACAGGTCAATGTCGCTCTTCTGCGGGTTAAAACAACCCATGACCGCCGAGCCGTGCAGGTAGATGCCGACAAGGTTATCGCCGAGAATCCGCTTCGACTCCAGGACGAATTCCTCTGTCAGTTTTTCAGCTGCAGTGTTCATATTCGGCACCAAAATCTAAAAATGTTCCGTGACCCATGTAAGCTTCTCCGTGAATACGCGGCGAAGCATTTCCTCGTTCGCGTTCACGGTAACGTCCGTCCGAAGCATCGCCTCGTCGAGGTTCAGACAGCCTGCTGCCATCTGCGCAAGCGGACGCACATTCAGTTCGATGTCCGCCTTCGGCGCCGAATCCTCACCGTCCGCCGCCAACCGCTCGCCGACCAGCTCGACACGGTCCGGAAGCACACGGTAGGTGCGGTTGTTCTCCTCGATAATCTCATCCGAAATCTTAATCGTAAAGTCGCAACCCGCAGGCTTTTTAATCGTCTCAAGAAGCCGCTTCGCATTAATTACGCGAAGCATGAATTCCTGCGTCGGAATCTTCTCGATTTCATATGCATACGGTGAGCGGACAATCCGGATCAGGTCGATGCCCTTCGGCAGATTCATCGTGATGGTTCCGTAATCGGCTTCGAATCTTGCGAGGAAACCGAGAATCGCGAGGAAGCCGTCGCGGCCCGTCCAGGCGCACTCCTCCACCTGCAGAATCGCCGCCGGGTCATGCCGGATATCCGTAAAGATGATATAGGCAATTGCCTCACCGTTCTGCTTCATCACATACGAGAACTTCCGGTCGATGTACGGCTTATCCACCTTCAGCTGCTCAAGCATCTGCTCTTCCGTTCTGGCCGCCGCCATATTGAATTTCGGGGCAAATGTGTTGTAAATGTTCATGAAATCCGTAACCGGATCGCCCGTGTTCCATTTGCGTACTTCGCCGTCGAAGCGGTAGCGGCACAGATGCTTCGGTGCCATCGAATACTTAATCCATGACGGAAGCACTTCGTAACCGAACTTCCGGTAGAACTCATGCTTGAACGGATAAAGCGCCGAAATCACCTCGCCGTTCTTGTATGCCTCGGGCAGAAGTTCCGTAAAAATCTCACGGACCGCACCCGAATTGCGGTACTCCGGAAGCGTCGCAACCGCTCCGATTCCTCCGGCAGGCACTGCCGTTCCGTCCAGATAAAAATCAAATTGGTGGTTGATGATACGCGCCATCAGTGTATTGTCGTCGTTAAATGCGCCCCAGTCTTCGACCTTGGCGTTCAGCTGACGCTCGCGCTTTTCTTCCACGTCATCCACACGCATGTGGAAGCAGTATACGGCGGTAAGGTACGCCTCGTACCGCTCCTCCCCCTCTAACTTCTTAACTCTCATTTTCTTACTCCCTATAGTTTGTACTGCATGAAATTGCCGTTATGCTTAAATCCGTACGCGGTGTACAGCTTCACGCCCATGTCGGACGCCGTAATCTGGACCGCTCCACAGCCGTACGCTCTCGCTTCTTCCACCACGCGGTGAAGAAGCTCCTTCGCGATGCCCTTGCGGCGGTAAGCCGGGTCGGTATACATGCTTGAAAGCAGTCCGAGCCGTCCCGTCGGGCAGCTGAAATACGGCGGCTTTTCGACAAATGACATGCCGCTCGTTCCGACAATCTGATTCCCGTCCATCGCAAGCCATGAGACAAATGTGCCGTCGGCCATATGGCGGTGATAGAAGTCCCAAAGCGCCGCCTCAAGGTCAACCTCCGGCGGAACATTTCCTTCCGAGGTGTATTCCTCCGTAAGCTGCGTAATCCGCATTTTGATAAATGTTCCGAGCTCCGCTTCGGTCATCTTTTTAAACGTGATAGCCATATCATTTTCCGCCTTAAAACAATTCATCCAATAGGATGTAATACTTAATCTTCTCCCAATCCGGTTCAATCCCGAGCTTTTTGAAGAGGTCGTCCGGATGAACGTCTGCGTAATAAGGTCCGTATGTGCCGTCGGCATTGTGCTTCAGGCTCCGGTAACCGAGCGCGATGTCATACCAGCGGTCTGCGATTCCGGCGTCACCGAGATCGATGAAACCGCTCACCTTGCCGTCCTCAAAAAGGACGTTCGGCAGGCAGAAATCGCCGTGCGCGAATACCGGGTCAGGCACCGGCTTGTGGTCATAGAGCCACTGCAGCAGTTCCTCCGGATCCTTGAATCCGCCCTCGCCGAAGGTCTCCGGCTCGGTGTCGCTGAGATCCACCAGATTGTTCTCAATGCGGTACTTTGCTTCCGCGAGTTCCGCATCGAAATCAAATGTCTTCGGGCAGTCCGAAATGTCCACGCTCCACAGCATCTTCAATGCTTCCGCAAGAAGCGTTACCAGCTCCTCCGGACGCGTCATATAATACTCGTCGCAAGCCATTCTACCGCGCGCTTTGCTCATCACAAGGTACCGGTAACCGTCCTTCACCTCGGTCGCAAGCACCTTCGGCGTCGGGAGCTTACCCTCAAGCCATTTCATAACCTCGACCATCTGCGCTATGTGCGGGCGCTCCTTCTCAACCTTCAGCACGAAATCGTCGTAGATCCGCACAAGCGAACCCGATTTTCCCATGTCATTTGTCTCGAAGGGCTTTCCCTCTGTCAATTGCCGGATCGACTCCGGCATATTGTTTACTATCTTGTCCATATCTCACCGATTCTTGTCATACCAGTTCCAGATTGCGAAGAAATCCTCGCGGTTATCGCGGTACTCCGGATATAATTCCTTCGCCAGCCGGTCGTATGCAAGTGCCGCCGCGTACAGCCGGTCCGCGATCCGGTCAAACGTCGCATCGCCGCCTGCATACGGCACTTTCCCCAGGTCCTTCACGTACTCCGACTCCTCCGAATACCCGTAGCGATGATGGTTGGTTCCGTACTTAATGTCCCTAAGCACCATCTGCATCACGAGCGTCTCATTGCAGTTCATGTTCGCTAAGTGCGCACCGATCAGGTAGTCCCTGCGGTACAGCTTGCCGAGCGCCTGAATCTGCACAAACCAGAACCGTCGGATGTTTTCTATCGGCCAGTTCGCATTGTCCTCATACACCGGCGCCTCGCCGAGCTCCACGCTCGCACCGTCCGCATACGTAAACTCAAAGCCGAAGTCATACCGCATTCCGTTTCGGAAAATGAT
>CAMZEW010000122.1:0-4969 GCA_947305875.1 uncultured Lachnoclostridium sp. | reverse complement strand
TGGGGTTTGTATGAAATTATCCCCGGCTTCCTCGTAAGCCTTCTGGTTTGCGTGGTTGTTACGAAATGTACGGCCGAGCCGGGCAAAGAAGTGGAGGAAATGTTTGACCGTGCCGTCCGCCTCACGGAAGAAGAGGAAGCGGACGAACGGAAGGATTCCGCGGAGATGTAATCTTTTCGGAATTCCGATTTTAGGATGCTTATGAAGAAGAAAAAGAGAGTAAAATGGAAGAGCTTCTGGAGAGCCGTTCGTATTGCGGGGGTGGCGGCTTTGGCGCTTCAGATCATTATGGCCGGCGTACTGATGATTGAGTTTGTACGGTTTCCGATTCTTCCGGCCAAGTATATGCTTTTACTGGCATTGGTTTTGATTGTCGGACTTGTCCCGAGCACGCTTTTGATTCTTATACGGGACGGGAAGAAGGGGTTCATACCGGGGCTTTTATGGGCGATTTTGTGGATTGCGGGGTGCTTCCTCGTGATTGTGACTTATATTGAGCCTGCCCGGAAGACCGTTGAGACGATTACCGGACAGGAAGCCAGTGAAACGAAGCATATTGAAGGGGTTTCGGTTCTTGTGCGGATAGATGACCCGGCACAGGAACTTTCCGATACGGACGGATACGTATACGGCATTCAGACCGCCGAAGAGTATGCGTCGATGCTGATTGCCTATCAGCATATTACTTCCTCGGAGAAGATTTCGCTTTCGCTCAAGGAGTATAACTATTATACCGAGCTTGCCGCAGCACTGATGAGCGGAGAAGTAAAGGCGATGCTTGCGGATACTTCGTATGTGGATATGCTTGCGGAATATGCGGAAGGGTTTGACGGGAATTACCGGATTCTTGAGGATCTTTCTTTCGACGCGGAGATTCCGAAGGGCAGTCTCACCATAACGCCGACTCCGACGCCGCTTCCGACGCCGGATCCCGACAATCCGACCGCTACGCCGGATCCGAGCAAACCGACCGAGGCAGTTACGCCGACACCGGCCGGAAAGGACGAGATTCCGACTCCGGTCATCCCGATGACTGCGATGCCTCCTCGTTCCAGTGCGGAAAATGTGACGGGTGACTACTTCACCGTATACTTCAGCGGTATCGACTGCTACGGCGGCATTACCGCAAGAAGCCGTAGTGATGTAAACATCATCATGGTCGTCAATCCGAATACGCATAAGATTCTTCTTGTGAATACGCCTCGTGATTCTTACGTATTGATTCCGGAAATCAGCGGCTCGAGTTATGATAAGCTGACGCATGCCGGCATCTACGGCGTAAAGGCTTCGATGAAGACACTCGAGCGGGTATACGGCATTCAGCTTGATTATTATATCCGCGTGAATTTCTCAAGCGTTGAGAGAATCGTTGATTACTTAAGCGGCGTGGATGTTTATTCGCCGTACGCGTTTGATTCTTCGCACGGTCCGTATCAGTACGGTGCCGGCATGAATCACATGGGCGGTAAGAGCGCGCTTGCTTTCGCAAGAGAACGTTATAACGTTCCGGGCGGCGATTTCCAGCGCGGACGGAACCAGATGGAACTGATCAAGGGTATCATCAATAAGATTCAGTCTCCGTATATTCTGAGTAATTTTTCGCAGATCATGAATGCGATTTCCGGAAACTTCCAGACGAACCTTACGATGGATCAGCTGTCGGCGCTGTGCCGCATGCAGCTCGATTCCGGTGCGTCCTGGAGCGTGGAGTCCTACGCGATTTCGTGTACCGGCGGATGGGGATACTGCTATTCCTATAAGGGCGAACAGCTCTATGTCGGCCATATCGACTGGAATTCCGCAAGAGAAGCCGCGAACAAGATGCGTGCGGTTATGTCCGGACAGTAGTTTGGTCCGGAAACAGTATAAATGATGAAAGGGGGGACGGGAGTGCCGCAGGCCATATCCGATTTTTATAAAAACTATCTGGTCCGGATTAACGCAATCGATGCGGAAGAGCAGGAACTCCTTTCCTCCAATACGAAGAAAGGTTGGACGCAGCACCTGCTGCGGAAATCCTCGTTAATTCGCGAATACCACGCGGAAGTGGACCGTGACATTCATGCGATGATTCTTCCGTACATTTCGGGAGAGCGGGAGACCTCGGACGAGGAAGCCGAAGCTCTGAAGGAAGGGGCACTCCGGTATTTCCACAGTTCGCTTTTCGATGAAGTGATGGAATCCTCGGTGCTTAGAATGCTGACCGGACGTTATGCAAGGAAGGGCAACCGTTTCGAAGAACGCAAATGCCGTTTCGCATTTGCCAACAATGCATATCTGTCATCGGAAGGCACGTTCGGCGAGCAGTCGATGGCGGAAGCGGAACGCGTGATGGAAGGAATGAACCGCATCCGCGAGATCCGAAAGGAACACGCGAGCGAAGAGACCTTCCTGCAGGACGTTGATTTCATTATCCATACCGGATACCGTCTGTTCGACCGCGAGTGCAGGCAGCTGGAGCCGGACCTTACGAAGCTTGTAAAACATTATAATACGCTTTCGAAGATCGAACAGTACCGTGACATTCTGCCGGAGGACTATTTCGAATCCTGCATGCGCGAGATTCGCGAGAAGATCGGCGTGCACGTCATGTTCATGCAGGCGCTTCATTGGGACAAGGTTCCGAAGAAGCATCGCGCCGCGCTTTCGAAGGTGTTTGAGCACGAGCTTTCGAAGGAACTCGAACTGCCCGAAGGCGAGCGTCATGCGAAGCTTTTCATGACCTATGTGTTCTATTGCTTTTATGCGGGAAGGCTTTCGGCGGATGAATGCTTCAATCTGTTGTATCCTTTTTCGAAAGCGCTTCCTTCGGACGTGGATTTCACGCGTGTCGGCTGGTACGATTTCACCGGTAATGACCGGTTCTTCGCCGTCTGCATGACGACGAGGCCGCTGCTTCAGATGATTATGGCAAGCCGGCTTCCGAAAGAAGGAAAGAGACGGCAGGTTGCCGAAGTCTTATACGATGTAAAGAAATACATCGAAACGATTCCGAGAGAGTGCGCAGGAAGAGAGAATATGGATTACTGTCTGTACCATCTTCTCTACGACGTTATCGAATTCATCGACGATGAAGCGATGGCAATCGAGTTTATCGATACGCTGATGATGAACCGCCAGCTCGCGACTTTGATTCATACAATCATGACCGCCAAGCTGACGCAGGCAATCATGGACCCGCTTGTGGACGAGCGCCCGGAACTTTTCTACCGCGTGCTCGGCGTTTCGAGTAACGAAGAGGTGCGTGCGCACAAGGAAGACCTGGCTCTGTTCCTGTATAACGCGGCGCGCTGCCATGACATCGGCAAGATCCGCATCGCGACAATCATCAATACACAGATCCGCTCGATTTCGGACACCGAGTTTTCGCTGATCCGGAAGCATTCCGAGTGGAGCGCACTGATTCTTTCGAGAAATGCCAAGCTTTCTGCCTATTGCGAGATCGCGCTCGGGCATCATAAGAGCTACGACGGAAAGCAGGGCTATCCGGACGAGTATGACAACCGTTCTTCCCGGTACCGCATCCTTACGGACATTCTGTCCATCTGCGATTCGATGGATGCCGCGACCGACGCGTACGGACGGAATTACACGAGAGGCAAGACCTTTGAGAAGGTGTTCGCCGAGTTTGAATCGCTGAAAGGGACGCGTTACAATCCTGAAGTCATTGACTTTATCCGCGGAAACGACGAACTGTTCGCGCAATTAAAGGAGATTACTTCTAAGGAAGCAAGAGGCGATTTTTATTATCATATATATCGGAAATACCGTTAGAACAAGGAGGAGAAGACTATGGCGGGAAACGGCGGACGCGGCGGAAACGGAGGCGGACACGGACCGATCTTCTGGATTATTATGGTTATTCTGATTGCAGCGGTATGCGGCGGAACCTTCGCGCAGGACCTTGTCAAACAGGGTCTCAGCTTTTTGAAAACGGCCGGAATCATTCTCGGCGTTACCGTTCTCGGCCTTATCGCGTTCGGCATCGGTTTTGCAATCTGGAGCGAGCGAAAGGAAAAAAAGCTGAAAGAAGAGCAGATGAAGCTCGATATCCTGAATACTCCGCTTGAGACATTCGGGGAGTCCGAGACGCAGCAGCTCATGGACAAATACGACGGCAAGACGCAAGACGGGGAGCAGATTTTCACGGGCGATGAGGATGCTGATCAGGTGAATCCTTATTCCGTAAAGAACAATCCTTACGGCAGAAAAGCGAAGAAACAGGCGGGAAAATAAAATTTTCCATATTTTGAAATTTCCCTATTCCATTTCGCAAGAAGTTGTGGTAATATAACTTTCAATATATATCTATACGGCGTTTTTGTGCCGTTTCAGGAGGCATTTATGGACGATATTCGGAGCGTTACGGAGAACGGAATGTGTGAAAAGAACGCGTCCGGGAATTTTATAGAAATGATTATCGAAAAGGATTTGGCGGAAGGACGCTGCAGCACGGTCATTACGCGGTTCCCTCCGGAGCCGAACGGCTATCTGCATGTCGGACACGCGAAATCCATTTTGCTTAATTACGGTCTTTCGAAGAAGTACGGAGGAAAGTTCAATCTGCGCTTTGATGACACGAACCCGACCAAAGAAAAGACGGAGTTCGTGGAGTCTATCGCGGCAGATGTGCGCTGGCTCGGTGCGGATTTTGAAGACCGTTTGTTTTTTGCCAGCAACTATTTCGAGACGATGTACGAGTGCGCCGTTAAGCTTATTAAGAAGGGGCTTGCTTATGTGTGCGACCTGACTGCCGACGAGATCCGCGAATACCGCGGCACGCTGACCGAGCCCGGCAAGAACAGCCCGTACCGCGAACGCAGCATCGAAGAGAACCTGCGCCTTTTTGAAGGCATGCGAAACGGCGAGTTCGAAGACGGCTCGAAAGTGCTCCGTGCAAAGATCGATATGGCTTCGCCGAACATCAACATGCGCGATCCGGTTATCTACCGCGTGGCGCATATGTCGC
>CAMZEW010000121.1:0-4990 GCA_947305875.1 uncultured Lachnoclostridium sp. | reverse complement strand
CATTGGCTTGTCCTCCTTAAAAGTGGTTCCGATACGGATTTTTATCCGTCTTCGGATGAAATAATTATAGTATAGAATCCGAAAAATGACAACTGCATTTCACGAAAAATGCACAAATTCCGTCCGCCTATTCGGACATGCAGTAAGTTGTCATCAAATCATTCAGTTTCTCGTATAATTTTTTCTCATTTTCCGCCCGGAACACCCCGATGATGTACTCGGTTCCGTATGCGTTCTTGATATGTAAAATCATGCAGTAGCCGGCCGCATTGGTCGTTCCGGTCTTTCCGCCGAGAATCGCAATGCTGTTCGGATAATCGTAATGATGGCTCGCGTCCTTTAACTTGAAGCAGTTGGTCGTCTTGACGGTCCGGGAGCGCTGCGAGCCGGATGCGTCGGTATAATTGTAGCGTTTCTCGGTTAAACTGATAATCTCGCGGAATTCCTTATATTTCATGCATTCCTGATAGACGATATACATGTCGTAAGGCGTCGTATAATGCTGTTCGTCGTGAAGACCGCTTGCGTTCATGAACTTGGTTGTCAGGCCGCCTAATTTCTTCATCTCCTCGTTCATCAATTCGACGAAGGCATCTTCGCTTCCCGCCACATGGATTGCGAGCGCCTGTGCGGCGTTGTTCGCGGATGCAACAAGCATGCATAACAATAAATCATGAACCGTCAGCACATCGCCTTCGTTCAGTTCGGAAACGGAGCCGCGCGTCATTTCGGCGATTTCCTTCGAGATGACGACCTTTTCGTCGGGGCTGCAGCGGTTTAACGTGATCAGTGCGGTCATCAGCTTCGTAATGCTTGCCGGGAAGAACTTCTTATCCATCTTATAGCCGAATACAAGCTCGTTCTTCGTCCGGTTAATGACGAACACGCTGCCGTTCCGGTCGGGCTTTTCCTCATCGAAGACATAGTCGGTTGACAGCATCTCAGGCGAAAAGTTGCAGATGTAAAACTGGGAAAGCATCGGTGCATACGAGGCTTCAATCAGCGCTCCGACGTCACTGTGGACAACGCTGTCGACGGCATCGTAGTCGCCGAGAAGGTTCTTCTCCTTCTTACCGCATCCTGCAGCCGATACCGCAAGCACAATCACTAGTATAATGCTAAAAATTCGTTTCATAACGGTTTATTCCCCTAACAGTTCCTTAAGATCCATTTCGTAACGGTCTTTTTCTAAAAGCGTGCTCTTATTCTGAAGTCCCACGTTCAGAAGAACGCCCATGGTTACCATGCTGATTAGCAGAGAACTTAAGCCGGAGCTTACAAAAGGAAGCGGAATTCCGGTATCCGGCAGCAGCGAAACAACGACACCGATGTTAACGATGGTCTGCAGGCAAAGCATGACGGAGATGCCGGAAGCAATCAGGTAACCGAGCTTGTCTTTCGCATTCATCGCAACGCGGAATCCGATAAATGTGAGAAGCATAAACAGGAAAATCGTAATCAGACAGCCGAAGAAACCGAACTCTTCCGCTATCGCACAGAAGATAAAGTCGGACTCTACGACCGGCACGTAGTTGGTCATGCGGTGCGAGGTGTCGCCGACAATCATCTTACCGAACATGCTGCCGGACTCAATGGCCGCAGCCGCCTGGTTCTGCTGATACATTTCGTCCGGATAATCCTCCGGATGCAGAATCGAGAGAATACGGGGCGCCTGGTATTTGTTCAGAATCTTCTGGAACGGCTGCTGGATGTACCAGAACAGAAACGATGAAATCGGTACTGCGGCAATCAATGTCGGTATGACGACCTTATAGGACAGTCCGCCGATGAACAGCATGAACGCGAAGGTCGCGATCAGAACGATACTCGTCGAAAGGTCCGGCTGGTCGAAGATCAGATAAATCGGAATCATGCCGGTCACGAATACGAGCATGAAGCCCCAGAAACGGTGGAACCGGTCACCGAGCTTCACAAGAAGCGTCGCCACGAATATGATAACAACGAGTTTGGATATCTCCGAAGGCATGAACTCAAAACCATGCCCGGCTTGCCCGTGCCCGCCGATTTTAATCCATCTTCTTGCTTCGAAGTGAGACCATCCGTAGATGAACGGAATCGTCGGATACGATATGTATTTACAAAGCATCATCATTCCGATGTTGCCGAAATAAATCAGAATATAGAATTTCGCGAAGATATGATAATCAATCATCGAAACGACGAACATGACAAAGAAACCGAACAGAAGGCCGTACAGCTGCCGTTCGAACTGGTTTTCGTCGCTGTCCTGCAGTTTCTGGATGAGAACCAGACCGATGGTTCCCAGTATGATAACAATTGAGACAAGCGAAAACTTATAATTGTTCACATGATATCTGAGTTTCCGAAACATGTGTCTTCCTTCCGATTTCAGTCAATCAATTCATAAAGCTCTTCGTCCGCGCCGAACGTATCGGTTTCGACAGGACGGATTTTGACGTCCTCATCGACGATTTCCGCAATCTTGCTGCAGTTTTCGAGCTGATTCTTCTTAAGGAGCTTTGCTTCCTTCTTCTTTTCTTTCTCGGTAAGCACCGGAGGCCGGTACTCGTACCGGCCGATGGACAACTTCTCGGGTTTCATCTGAGCCGCGAAAACGAACGACTCACGGTTCGAATTTGTGCCTGCAATCGCGGTTCCTAACAGCGCACCGATAACGATAATGCTTCCGCCGCTTACAATCTCCGCTCCCGCTTCGACGTTCCCGATAATGATAATCGAGTTCTCGGTTTCGAGGCGTCTTCCGGAGCGTACCACGCCCTGATAAAACTGCGCGGTTCTCGTCGACAGGCTTCCGATGACCTGATCCATAGTCTGCCTAAGAATCGTCTCATTTGTCTCATTGCCGTCGATGACGCAGATGATTTCGAGATCGGAGTTCTCGGAAATCACGCGGAGAATCTCCTTCTGCTCGTCGGTATTGAGCTCCCGCCCTTCGAATTTCATCGACATGCGGGCGCTTCCGAGAAACTTCCCCGAGCTTTTGATACGCTTCTCAAGGCTGATTAGGATGTCTTCAAACGGAGCGTCCGGGGAAAGCACCAAAGAGATGCCGTCCTTATACCCTTTGATAATCACATTGTTGTCCATAGGAACCCCTCATGCATCAGTCGGTGTAGCCGACCGACTTGATTTTGGCGGCGAAGACCTTGCCCGAAAGCAGATCGTCGTGGTTGTCGCCTTCAAAATAGTAACCGTATACTTCTCGTGCCACAATGGCGGCCTGTTCGGAAGCGTATCCGTTCGGAATGACGACGGTAACGCATATCTCCGGCTTTTCGTAAGGCGCAAAGGAAAGAAACAGCGCGTTGTTCGGATGATTTAAGCTGACCTGCGCGGTACCGGTTTTGCCGGCGACTTTGACGCTCAGGTTCGTATAGTATTTCCGGATGCCGGAGTCCTTCTCGTTAACTACCATGTACATGCCGTTTTTCACTGTGTTCCAGTATTCCTTCGGAACATCATCCATTGAATTCCGGATGTTGGCTACGTTACTTAAAAGAATTTCACCGGTCGGCCCGACAACCTTGCTGACAAGCGTCAGGTCGTAACAGGTACCTTCGTTCGCGATGGTTGTCAGATATCTCGCAATCTGAATCGGTGCAAAGCTGTGATAGTATCCGATTGCGGTACGGACCGCATCTCGCGAAGAAATCTGCGGAACGGCTTCCGAAAGCTCGACGCCGGATTTGTCTCCCAGACCGAACATTCTCGCATATTTCTGAATGGCTTTGATTCCGAGCGCATCGAAGTACTCTCCTCTGCCGTTAATCGAAAGCCGGTAGCCGACCGTGAAGAAGAAATAGTTACAGGAATACCGTATGGCATTTGCCGCAGTAAGCTTACCGTGGGAATTCGGGTATGCCCAGCAACGGGGGGACGGATCGACGTCTTCGAATTTACCCTTGTCTTCAATCAGTTCCTCGGGCGTAATAACGCCTTCCATCAGACCGGCGATTGCCATCAGCGGCTTGAAAGTGGAACCGGTCGTCGTCTTCGACGAGGTCGCGCGGAATACAAGCGGATAGGATTTGTCCGCAAGCATCTTGTTATAATAGGCCATATTGACCTGGTTCGTCAGATAGTTGTTGTCGTAGCTCGGATAGGACGCCATGCAGCTGACCATGCCGGTATTCGGATCGGTGATGATAATCGTTCCGCTGCACGGCTCGAGCGCCAGCATCGCGGGCGTAATTTCCATCGTCTGAATCTTATGCACCATGAAATCGTACGGATCCAGTTCGTGCATATCAAGCTGGTTGTAAGTATCCGGGTCGGGCTCGAGTACGCCCTGGTCGTAAAGCACGAGCGCGACTTCCCGGAGCCTTATAACGTAGTCGAAAATAAGCGTCCGGTAGATCTTGCTCTTATAATCGGCATCGTCCCTCAGATGCTCAATGATATAGGTCCGCAGATACTCATATAGTTCGCTTGTGTCGTAATACTCGTTTCCGATATCCAGCTTATCGAGATTCACCCAGCCCTGCGTAATCGCATATTGAAGAAAATGCGACAGACTCGACTGCCGGTTCGCGTAATCCTTATATTCCTGGTCTCTCGTGTTAATCGCCGAATTATCGAGAAGCCCCCAGCCGGAGTTTCCGATTTTACTGTACATGAAATCTATATATTCCTGAACGAACGGCGTCAGGTCCGAACCGCACAGCGTACAGTCCGGTTCGAGGTTTTTCAGATAGTTGTTCCATATGTACGTCTCATTTCGTTCAAACAGCGCATACATGCTCTGCTCGATCCGTGACGCGTCAGGCGCCGAGAAATGCTCCGTATCGATGATATGATTGGAGAAAAGCGCATAGTAAACCTCATAAATCGGGATTGTGATGCTGGTCGCGTCCTCTCCTTTCGTACCGTAATCCATCTCCTTCACGATGGCGGCCAGCAGAATTCCGGCGACATACCGCTTGATGATATTGTAGCAGCAGATCTGCTGATCACGGTCTAAGCTCAGATAGACATCGTTCCCCGGCAC
>CAMZEW010000120.1:0-5138 GCA_947305875.1 uncultured Lachnoclostridium sp. | reverse complement strand
TGCGCAGGGTCAGGCAACCGAGATTGAGATTGCCGCGAAGCACATCCTGCAGACCAAGGAGAAGCTGAACCGCATGCTTGCCGAGAACTGCGGCAAGGATTACGAAACCATCGCGGCCGACACCGACCGTGACAACTGGATGACCGCCGAAGAGGCGCTTGCCTACGGCATCATCGACAAGGTTATCACAAGCCGTTAGAGGAGTTTTGCATGGCGAAAAATGAAAAGACAACCTGTTGTTCTTTCTGCGGAAAGACGCAGGATCAGGTCCGGAAGTTAATCGTCGGTCCGAACAATGTACGGATCTGCGATGAGTGCATCGGTCTCTGTGAGGATATCCTCCGGGAGGAGATGTACGACGAGGATTGGGAACGCGACGAAAGCACCGAAGACATCCGGCTCGTAAAACCGATGGAGATGAAGGCTTTCCTCGACGAGTATGTCATCGGACAGGATGAGGCGAAGAAAACGCTTGCGGTTGCGGTTTACAACCACTACAAGCGCGTTCTTGCAAAGAAAAACCTCGATGTGGAGCTTCAGAAGAGCAACATCCTGATGATGGGCCCGACCGGTTCCGGCAAGACGTACCTTGCGCAGACTCTTGCGAAGATTCTGAATGTTCCGTTCGCGATTGCGGACGCTACGGCGCTGACGGAAGCCGGCTACGTAGGCGAGGACGTGGAGAACATCCTTCTGAAGATCATTCAGGCGGCGGATTACGATATCGCAAGAGCCGAGCACGGGATTATCTACATTGACGAGATTGACAAGATTACAAGAAAGTCCGAGAATACGTCCATTACCCGTGACGTATCGGGCGAAGGCGTACAGCAGGCGCTTCTGAAGATTCTCGAAGGCACCGACGCGAGCGTTCCCCCGCAGGGCGGCAGAAAGCACCCGCAGCAGGAGATGTACCACATCAATACGACGGACATTCTCTTTATATGCGGCGGCGCATTTGACGGGCTGGAGAAGATTGTTGAAGCAAGAATCGGACAGAAGTCCATCGGATTTGAGGCCGATGTACAGGGCGGACGCAAGGAAAATATCGGAGAACTGTTCCGGCAGGCACTTCCGCATGACCTTATCAAATTCGGCATGATTCCCGAATTTGTCGGACGTGTTCCGGTTATGGTAGCGCTTGACATGCTCGACGAGGACGCTTTGGTGCGCATCCTTACCGAGCCGAAGAATGCAATCACGAAGCAGTATGCCGAGATGTTCCGCATGGACAACGTGGAACTGGAATTCGACGAGGAAGCAATCCGTACCATCGCACGCCGCAGCAACGAGCGGAAGACGGGTGCGCGCGGACTCCGCGCCATCATCGAGTCGATTATGCTTGACCCGATGTACGAGATTCCGTCCGAGGAGAACGTGGTGCGCTGCATCATTACGAAGGAAGCCGCCGAGGGCACGGAGAAGCCTGTTCTGATCCGTGTGGAAGGCGAGCAGCAGAGCAAGAAGAAAAAGAACGAAACAGCATGAGCGTAAGAGTCTGCTCCCAATCGGGCAGACTCTTTGCGACTCTTGATTAGGGGAGGATAAAGCATGAGTGATATGGATGAACTGTATGATATCTATCCTGTGCTTTCATTGAACCAGGTTGTGGCATTTCCCGGAATGGTCATGCAGCTTGAACTTGCGGACAGCCGGGACGCGGAATCCGCGAAGCGTGCGCTCAAGGAGGGCAACCGGATTTTCGTGACGCTCCGTCAGAATCCGGACACGGATATGCTGACGCGGCAGGATGTGAACACAATCGGGTGCGTGTGCGAAATCGTGCAGTTATACCGGCTCCCGAACGGCCAGACGCGCCTTTTGATCCGCGGAATCGTACGCGGAAGGATTACCGAGTGGTTTGACCGCGCGGAAGGACCGTGCGCCGAAGTCGAGCGGTTCCCGATGGAAGAGATTGAACTGAGCGTGGTGGAAAAGGAAGCCCTGTTCCGCTCGCTTTATGATACGACGGAGCGGTTTCTCTCGGTCAGCACGAAGGTACCGAAAGAGATCCGGAGTCGGATTCTCAGGATTCGCGACCTGAATGCGCTTATGGAACAGATTATCGTTACGCTGCCGATTCCGGCGCGGTTCCGTCAGGAGATTTTAGAGGCGGATAACCGGATCAGCCAGTATCAGAGACTATCCTCGGTACTGGTCGGCGAGGCGGAGGTGCTTCGAATCCGGAGCGAGATAGAAGCGAAGGTGCAGAAGAGCCTTGACAAGAACCAGAAGGATTACGTGCTCCGCGAGCAGATGAAGGTGATTCGCGGCGAGCTTGGCGAAGGTCAGGAGGATGACTGCGAGGAATTCCTTCAGAAGACCGAGCAGCTGCAGGCGTCCGATGAGGTGAAGAAAGCGATTCAGGCGGAGATCCGCCGCTACCGGAACATGGGCGCGAACAACAGCGAGGGCCAGGTAATCCGTAACTACATAGAGACGCTGTTAAGCCTTCCGTGGGACAGGGGAAGCGAAGAGTGCATCGACATCAGGCATGCTTCGGAGATTCTCGAACGCGACCATTACGGGCTTGAGAAGATTAAGGAACGGATTCTTGAATATCTTGCCGTACGGGCGCGCGTTTCCGACGCGGAAACGCCGATTCTCTGTCTTGTGGGACCGCCCGGAACCGGTAAGACTTCGATTGCGAAAAGCATTGCGGAAGCAATGAACCGTAAGTACGTGCGCGTCTGCCTCGGCGGCGTCAGGGACGAAGCCGAAATCCGCGGACACCGCCGCACCTATGTGGCATCGATGCCCGGACGGATTGTCGCGGGACTTAAGGAAGCCGGTGTGAACAACCCGCTGATGCTTCTTGACGAGCTCGACAAGCTCGGAAGCGACTATAAGGGCGACCCGTCCGCAGCGCTTCTTGAGGTGCTCGACAGCGCGCAGAACAGCCGATTTGTCGACCATTACGTCGACCTGCCGACCGACCTCAGTAAGATTGTATTCCTTGCGACGGCCAACACGACTGAGACGATTCCGAAACCTCTTTTAGACCGTGTCGAGGTACTGGAACTGAGCAGCTATACCGAGAACGAAAAAGTGCATATCGCGGAAGGATACCTGGTTCCGAAACAGATGAAGAACCACGGACTGACGTCGAAGGAAATCACATTTTCCGAAACAGCCATCCGTGACATGATCAATTACTACACGCGGGAAGCCGGCGTTCGCGCGCTCGAGCGGACCATCGGCAAGGTGTGCCGCAAGGTCATACTTAAAAAGGCCGAGGGCGGTGCGGAAGCGAAGGTAAATGTGACGCGGAAGAATCTGAAGGATTACCTCGGAATCTACCGCTTCCATAAGGAAGACCGCGTGCGGAAGCCCCAGGTCGGCGTTGCGCGGGGGCTTGCGTGGACTTCGGTCGGCGGAACGACGCTCGAGATTGAAGTCAATGCTATGAAGGGCACCGGCAAGGTCGAGATGACCGGGCTGATGGGCGATGTGATGAAGGAGTCCGCGACAGCCGGAATCAGCTACATCCGCTCGATTGCGGAAGAGTATTCCGTGCCGGAGGACTATTTCGAAAAGCACGACATTCACATTCATATTCCGGAAGGAGCCGTCCCGAAGGACGGACCGAGCGCTGGCATCACGATGGTGACTGCCGTTCTGTCCGCGGTGACCGCGGCAGAGTGCTTCCGATCGGAGGACTTAAAGAGAAGATGCTTGCTGCGAAGCAGGTCGGCATCAGCCGGCTCCTCGTTCCGAGTGAGAACCGGGACGACGTGAGCGACATCTCCGAAGAGATTAAGGAAGGCATGGACATCCGTTTCGTTGCGAATATGGATCAGGTGCTTTCGGAAGCTTTTGTCAGATAAGTGTTTAGGAAAGGAGGACTGCAATGATTATCAAATCCGCGGAACTGGAAACCGTTGTCGGCGTGACGAGCAAATTGCCGGAGAATATGCTGCCGGAGTTCGCATTTGCCGGAAGATCGAATGTCGGGAAGTCCTCTTTGATTAACAAGCTCGTGAACCGGAAAGCACTTGCGCGGACATCCTCGCAGCCCGGAAAAACGCAGACAATCAACTTCTTTCTTCTGAACGGCGGGTTCTACTTCGTGGACCTGCCGGGCTACGGCTATGCGAAGGTTTCGAAGGAACTTCAGGCCAAGTGGGGCAAGATGATTGAGCGCTACCTGACGCGTTCAAGGCAGCTTCGCCTGATCTTTCTTCTCGTGGACATCCGGCATGAGCCGAGCGCAGGCGATAAGCAGATGTACGAGTGGGTGAAGAGTAACAATATCCCCGCGGTCATCATCGCAACGAAAGCCGATAAGATCAACCGGAGCCAGCTGAATAAGCAGCTTGCAATGATACGGAAAGAACTCGGCGGTGCCAAGGAGACCATCATTCCGTTCTCGAAAGAAACCGGACAGGGCTTCGAAGAAGTCTGGAAGGTGATGGAAGAGTTCCTGGGGCAGGAATAGAGAGTGTGCGGAAGAGTTTTGAGTACTTGAAACAGGATTGTGAGTGCTCGAAACAGGATTATGAGTGCTTGAAACAGGATTTTGAGTACTTGAATCAGGATAGTTTGGCATTCAATCATAAAATTGTAGATTTGAGTACCACTTCCTTCAGGAAAAATGGTACTCATGTGTTGAATAACGTATGTTGAATACCATTATCCCTTTCAATTCATGCATCGTAATGAAGTTTATGTGGTACCCAATCATGAATTTTTAAAGAATGAATACCAATTAAGCCGAAAAGAGTGGTACTCAAGTCTCAAGAAAGATCGTTTGAGTACCACAAAAGTTGAAGATGAGATAGAGAAAAGCCGAAAATAAGCTTGGTAAGCCGGAATAATCCGGAAATGAAGCAGGAAATAAGTCGGCATCCCAAAAACTAACCCCCGGGAAATCGCGTCAGCGATTTCCCGGGGGTTTTGCATACAACAGAAAAAACAATTCACTCAATCCGGGTTTTATGCTTCGGGTTCCTTCTTCGCAGCTTCCACTACGCCGCTTGCAAGACCTGCAAGGCCCTGAATTTCGGAAGGAATGATAATCTTCGTGGATTTGCCGTCGGCGGCCTTTGAGAAGGCTTCGAGGCTCTTCAGACGGATTACCGCGTCGGTCGGAGCGGCTTCATTGAGGAAGCGGAGACCGTCGGCGTTGGCCTTCTGTA
>CAMZEW010000119.1:0-5150 GCA_947305875.1 uncultured Lachnoclostridium sp. | reverse complement strand
TATGTGGAGGACCTTGGTCCGGTTTTGTGCCGGGCCAAGGGAATTCTTCGTTATAACGGCATTCGTCCGCTGATCGGCGACAACGTGAAGCTTAGTGTCCTTTCCGAAGAGAAGCGGGAAGGAAACCTGACTTCGGTGCTTCCCAGACGGAATTCGTTAATCCGTCCGGCGGTTGCCAATGTCGACCAGGCGATGGTTGTCTTCGCGGTAAGAGACCCCGAGCCGCACCTGAATCTGCTCGATCGGTTCTTGCTTCTGATGCAGCGCGAGAACCTGCCGGTCGTCATATGTTTTAATAAGACCGACCGGGCCGGAGAGGGCGATACGGAGAAACTGCGTGGCATTTACCGCGGAAGCGGGTCGAAGGTGCTGTTCGTTCAGGCGAACAATCCGGAAACGATGGATGCCGTATATCGGGAGCTTCTGGGTAAGACGACCGTGCTTGCCGGGCCGTCCGGCGTCGGCAAATCGACGATTATGAATTTTGCGCAGCCCGAGGCCGCCATGGAAACCGGCGGCTTGAGCGAACGGATCGGGCGCGGAAAGAATACAACCAGACATTCGCAGCTGAATTATGTTACGACCGATACGTACCTGTGCGACACGCCCGGGTTCAGTTCACTGTTTCTGCCGGATATCGGGGCGGACGAGTTAAGGTCGATGTATCCGGAGTTTGCCCCGTACGAGGGACAGTGCCGTTTCCCGGACTGCGTGCACAGAAAAGAACCGGGCTGCGCCGTCAAGAAGGCGGTGGAGGAAGGAAAGATTGCGCGGGAACGCTATGAAAACTATGAGCTTCTCTATGAGGATCTGGCTGCGAAAAGAAAGTGGTAGCAATGAAGAAGAAACGCATCAATCGATTGTCCCCGTCCATTCTGGCGGCGGATTTTAACATTCTCGGCGAGCAGATTGCCGCGGTTAAGGAAGGTGGCGCGGAGTTTCTGCATTTCGACGTGATGGACGGGCTGTTCGTCCCGAGCATCAGCTTCGGCGTTCCGGTGCTTGAGAGCATCCGGAAGAAGACAGACCTGTTTCTTGACGTGCATCTGATGGTTCACGAGCCGGTCCGCTATGTGCAGGCATTTGCCGACGCGGGAGCGGATCTGATTAATGTGCATTACGAAGCATGTGAAGACCTTCCGGCTACGCTTGAAGCCGTCCGGAAGACCGGAAAGAAAGTCGGCATCACGATCAAGCCCGCGACGCCGGTATCGGTGCTTAAGGATTATGTCGAAAAGGTCGACCTGATTCTGATGATGTCCGTAGAGCCCGGCTTCGGCGGACAGCTGTTTATTCCCGGGACCATGGACCGCCTTAAGGAGCTTCGCACATTGATTGATAAAAGCAGCAGAAAACCGCTTCTTGAGGTGGACGGCGGCATTACGCTTCAAAACGTCTCGGAAGTGCTTGAGGCGGGCGCCGACACGATCGTCGCCGGAAGCGCCGTGTTCCGCGGAGACGTCACGTCCAATGTGAAAGCCTTTCAAAAGTTATTAAATCCGGAACGCGATTAACGTTTCGAACCGATAAGGAGACAGAAAAACAGTATGAAGTTAGGTATCGTCGGGCTTCCCAATGTCGGGAAGAGCACCCTTTTCAATTCGCTTACGAAAGCGGGAGCGGAGTCCGCAAACTATCCGTTTTGCACAATCGACCCGAACGTCGGCGTCGTTACCGTGCCGGATGAGCGGCTTAGTGTTCTTACGAACATGTATCAGTCGAAGCGGACCATCCCTGCCGTCGTCGAATTTGTCGATATTGCGGGCCTCGTGAAGGGCGCGTCGAAAGGAGAGGGCCTCGGAAACCAGTTCCTTTCGCACATCCGCGAGACCGATGCGATTGTGCATGTGGTACGCTGCTTCGAAGATTCGAATATCATTCATGTGGACGGCTCGGTCGATCCGATCCGCGACATTGAGACAATCAATCTCGAATTGATTTTTGCAGACCTTGAGACCGTGGAACGCCGGATTGCGCGCGTATCGAAGAGCGCAAGCTACGATAAGACGCAGGCGAAAGAGTACGAGATGCTCAAGAAACTGAAGGAGCTTCTCGAGTCCGGCAAGAAGGCATCCGCATATGAGACCGACGACGAGGACGAGCTCGGCTGGCTTCGCGGCTATTCGTTCCTCACCCGTAAGCCGGTCATCTATGCGGCAAATGTGAGCGATGACGACATCGCAGACGACGGAGCAAGCAATGAATTCGTAAAGAAGGTTCGCGCTTTCGCCGCGGAGGAAGGCTCGGAGGTATTCGTAATATCTGCAAGACTCGAAGAGGAGATTTCCGAGCTTGAGGAAGACGAGCGCAAGGAATTCCTGACGGAGATGGGGCTTGAGGAGGCCGGTCTTGAGAAACTGATCCGGGCAAGCTATCATCTGCTCGGGCTGATCAGTTTCCTTACTACCGGACCGGACGAGACGCGTGCCTGGACGATCACGAAGGGCATGAAGGCGCCGCAGGCGGCCGGCAAGATCCATACCGATTTTGAACGCGGGTTTATCCGTGCCGAGGTTGTCGCCTATGACGATCTCGTGAGTTGCGGAGGCATGCTCCAGGCGAAGGAAAAAGGCCTGGTCCGTTCCGAAGGCAAAGAATATGTTGTGAAGGACGGAGACGTCATTCTGTTCCGCTTCAACGTGTAAAGGGGTTATTGTATGCTAAGGTTGATTTTCGGTTTTACGGATATAAACTTTCCGCATCTCGGGCTCTACTTTAAGAATGTCCGTGACGGGTTCTCCGTCTTCGGGCTTCGGATTGCCCTGTACGGCGTCTGCATCGGACTCGGAATGATTCTCGGCTATCTGATTGTAGAGTGGAACGCGAAGAGAACCGGACAGAACAGCGAGATGTATCTCGACTTCACGATTATTGCGATTATCATCAGTGTAATCTGCGCGCGGATTTATTATGTCATATTCAACTGGAAAGCGTTCTCCGGCAATCCGGTTTCCGTCTTCGATATCCGAAGCGGCGGGCTTGCCATCTACGGAGGCGTAATCGGAGGCATTACGACCGCGGTTGTATTCGCCAGAATCAAGAAGATTAACGTCGGTCTTTTCACGGACACGGCAATTATAGGACTTCTGACCGGACAGATAATCGGGCGGTGGGGTAACTTCTTTAACCGCGAGTGCTTCGGCACCTACACCGACGGCCTGTTCGCGATGCAGGTCGATGTAAGGGACACGGCGTCTTATTTCTCACCGACGGACAGCATCGAGCATGTCAACAACCTGTTCGCCGGGAAAGAAAAAGCACTGGAAAATGTTATGGAAATCCGCAATCACGCAATTGTGACGGAGACCGCAACTTACATTCAGGTACATCCGACGTTTCTTTACGAGGCACTGTGGAACCTTGCGCTTCTTATATTTCTTGTGCTTTACACGAAGCATAAGAAATTCAACGGGGAAATCTGCTTACTTTATCTGATCGGTTACGGCCTCGGACGCTTCTGGATCGAAGGGCTCCGGACCGACCAGCTGTTTCTGTTTAACACCCGCATTCCGGTTTCGCAGCTCTTAAGCGCCGTTTTGGTCATTCTCGGCGCGGCGGTGTACGGAATTCTGTTCCTTAAGTCGAAGAAAACGGCGGAGCAGAAGGCCGAAACCGAAGTCAAATAACCGTATTATTTTTCGTATCAGCAAAGGCTGTCGCTTTAAGCGGCGGCCTTTTTTTATTGTCCCCGGATAAAATCGAACAAAATATGAAGAAAATGTAAAAAAAGTACTTGCATTTTGAAAAAGGAGACTGTATATTAGAGTTGTGGAGCAAAATGGAGTAAAAATCCATAAAAATGATGCAAAGTGGAGAGCAGATGAACAAACTGGCCGGAAAATTCGATCACAGCATCGACGCGAAGGGTCGCGTGATTGTCCCCTCCAAGTTCCGTGAGGAGCTGGGGGATTCTTTCGTTGCAACCCTTGGTCTGGACGGTTGCCTGTATCTTTTCTCCGACAACGGGTGGGAGAAGTTCACGAATCAGCTGGAAACACTTCCGGGAACGAAAGACCAGCGTCGCGCAAAGCGTTATTTCATGGCGAATGCCGCGACCTGCGATATTGACAAACAGGGCAGAACGCTGGTGCCGGCGAGTCTCCGCGAGCAGGCCGGGATCGACAAGGATGTCGTTCTGGTCGGCATGATTGACAAGGTTGAAATGTGGAGCAAGGATCGCTTCGAAGCTCTTGACAGTTACGAATCCGTTGACGAGATTGTGGAGTCGCTGACCGGTTACGGAATCCATTTCTAGGATACGAAAAGGAGAAGCGCATGGCGGAATTCAAACATCGCTCCGTAATGCTTGACGAAACAATCGAAGGCCTTCGGATTACCCCTGAAGGGATTTACACGGACGGAACGCTCGGCGGAGCCGGACACTCGTTTGAAATCGCGAAGCGGCTTACGACCGGGCGGCTGATCGGATTCGATCAGGACGGCGCCGCAATCGAAGCGGCAACGAAACGGCTTGCCCCTTATAAAGACCGGGTAACGATTATAAGGAACAATTACGAGAATATGATTTCCGAGCTTGACAGCCTCGGAATTGAAAAGGTAAACGGAATTCTTTTGGACCTCGGCGTTTCCTCCTATCAGCTGGATACTGCCGAACGCGGCTTTTCCTATATGGCAGACGCGCCGCTTGACATGCGGATGGATGACCGGATGGAGGAGACGGCCGCGGACATCGTGAACGGATACAGCGAGCAGGAACTGTACCGGATTATCCGTGACTACGGAGAAGACCGCTTTGCCAAGAACATTGCAAAGCACATTGTCATAAGAAGAAGCGAGAAACCGATCCGGACAACGGCGGAGCTTTCCGAAATTGTTAAGGAATCCATTCCCGCGAAGATCCGCGCAACCGGAGGGCATCCCGCGAAGAGAACCTTTCAGGCAATCCGGATTGAACTGAACCGCGAACTGAATGTTCTTTCGGAATCGCTTTCCGGAATGATTGACCGGCTCGCTCCGGGGGGAAGATTTTGCGTCATTACGTTCCATTCCCTCGAAGACCGGATTGTCAAGACAGCATTCAAAAACGCCGAGAACCCGTGCACCTGTCCGCCGAATCTTCCGGTATGCGTGTGCGGAAAGAAACCGCTCGGAAGAGTGATAACCGGCAAACCGATTGTTCCGACCGAAGA
>CAMZEW010000118.1:0-5182 GCA_947305875.1 uncultured Lachnoclostridium sp. | reverse complement strand
CGCCGGTACTCACGCACATATGAAACGAAATCATCGATGTCAAGCGAAGTGCCGCCGCGGCTGATTCCGCCCGACTGGATATAAGACCGCATAATCTCCCATACCGCAGGCAGTTTCTCCGCCGAAGAGAAATCAATGATTGCCTTGATGTCCTTGCCTTCACATATAAACTGGCACGCGGTGTAGTCCCCGTGTGTTGCGGCAAATGTGACGCCTCTGAAAAACTCTTTCCAGTCGTCGATATGCCCCATCAGGTTCTTTTTGAACAACAGGTCCCCGCGGATTCTCTCCCGGTTCGGATCCGTATCGTCTTCCGAAAGAGAAGCCAGTAATGCGTCAAACTTCTTCGAAGCTGCCTCCGAAGAAACCCCCGAAGCCCACCGGTAATCCATCCCTGTTTCCATGGGATAATCTTTCAGTAACGCGTGCAGTTTCCCGAGATACCCCGCGCCCTTCATCAACAGAGCGTGCGGAAGGTCATTCAGGTAAGTCCTGCCCTCGACGAAGACCTGAACACTGATGACATGACCGTCATAAACTATGGCATTTGCCGCGTTCAGAGTCTTAATAAATCCGGCGACCGGAAAGTTCCTCTCCGCCAGATACGAAACAAGCTTTGCTTCTCTGTCCACTCGGTCCGCAGTGAACTCACTCTGGTACTCTTTGAGGAAGAAATCCCCCTCCTCACAGTGAACCTTATAACAGTTCGCAGACCCCAAGGCCAGATTGCTCTTTTCTATGAGTCCAAGCCCGTACTCGTTTCCGAGAATCGCTCTTATGCTGTCTTCGTTAAGAACACTCCTCTCAAGTGCCATCTTCCGCCCTCCGCGTCTACTTCATGCTGTCAATCCAGTTCTGCACGTCTGCCTCCGTTGCGGTGCCCGGGAAGCGTCTTCCGGTTTGCCAGCTGCCGCTTCCGGCGAGATTCGCGAGCTTGGTTCCGGTCGCTCCGATTCCGCTGCTTCCCGAGGTGCAGAACGGAATCACGACCGCAGAGCCGAATTCGTAACTCTCGGCAAATGTGTCCATGATACGCGGCTCGTTGCCGGCCCAGATCGGATAACCCACATAAATCTTCGTGTATTTCGAAAGGTCAATCGGATCACTTCCGATTGCGGGCCGCGCCGAAGCGTCGCCCTGTTCCTTCAGGGCGCGGCAGCTGTAATTGCTGTAATTGATGTCCTCTTCCGTATAAGGCACGGCGGGAATGATTTCGTAAAGGTCGGCATCCTCAATCTTTGCAATCATCTCAGCCACCCTCTTCGTGTTGCCGGTCGCCGAGAATACAACCACGAGTACCTTCTCCGGCTCCTCCGGAAGATTCGGGGTCGGCGCCTGTTCCGCAGCCGTCAACATTACCGATACCTGTTCGCCGTTATCGACAAGGACGGTTCCGGCCGCGGGGTCCGAGCTCAGAATACATGCATTCATCTCGGGGTCGTAATTGCTCCAGGACCAGCAGTAATTCACCGTGAAGTTTTTAAATCCGGCCTTTTCAAGGCCTTCTTCAATCATGCTTACCGCATCGGCATAATAGATGCCCCTGACATCCGGCATTACATACTTCGCCGGTTCCTTTTCCTTAACCTCCGGCGTTGTCTCGTTCTGCACCGGTTTCTCCGCCTGCTTTTCCTCTTCCTTCGGCGCAGGCTCGTCCTTCTTCTGAAAGATTCCGGATACGAGCACCGCCCATGTAATCAGTGCTATCCCGAGTATCGTGCCGACCAGGATAATCAAACCTTTTTCACCGAGTTTCATCTTTCTCCCCTTTCATGTAACATTTTCCGAAAAATGTCATCGCAATTTCTAAAAATCCTCATACCTGTCTCCCCCCCTCCGGCTCGGGAGTGGGGTCCGCAAGCTTGCGTGCGTTCTCTAAGAGACTGATGCCGTGCAGAATAAGCGCTATGGTCATCAGGAAGCCTTCAATTGCCCACGCGCTGTAGTGGATGAAGGAAAAGCCGTACACGTCCGCAAAACGCGCGAAGAATCCCGAGAACAGCGCCACCATCATCAGAAGCCCGCTCACGTCGGTCTCGCGGTGCGTCGTTCTTATATCGGTGCGGCGGATCCACTCCGCAAGCACGAAGAAAACGGCAATCAGCGGCAGGAACACGTCGGCAAGATAAGTCAGATAGATGCCCGCATAGCGCGGCACGCCGTTCACCCAAAACGGCAGACATCGTTTCACGACAATCGCCGCAACGGAAAGAAGAAGGAACAGGACGGCAATCGAGTTATAACGCATGTCGCCTTTGCCGAGTTTGGTCTTCTTACCCGCCGGGACGCGCTTTCTTCTGCCGTCCGCGTCGTATTCAATCTTAACCGGTACAACCGCAGGACCGCCGATAAGCACGAGCACGAGAAGAATCGCGAGCCCCGGAAGATCGCTCACGACATCGACCGGCATGTATTCGCCGACCAGGTCCTGATTCACGAAATCCTGCGTTTTTCTGCCGTACAGCTCTGTCTGGCTGTCCTCTTTATAATCCGGATAACGCTTGTCGGTCAGGATGACTACATCCAGCCAGATCAGTAAAAGCGCAATCACCAAAAACCAAAACCGTTTCATATATCCATGCTCCTTCCGTATCGTCACTGCATTTGGTATATTATACCACAAATCGGTGTGCAAGGGAATAGAAAAAGGCAGAGAAACCGAAGTCTCTCTGCCATTCCGTCTGATTTAAGCTTAATTGTCAAATCCGGCGAATTCCTTAATCTGGCATGCGCCGTAGAACGCGGGCTTCTTCGCGAAGGACTTGTTGAGGAGAAGCGGATTGTATTCCGATCTCCACGAAGCGCTGTCGTTGATGCCCCAGAACGTGAAGGAATCCATCTTCAGGGTGCCTGCATCCACGCGGTCGAAGATGCCCTTTACAAGGTTGTAATAGAATCTTCCCTGCTCGGCAAGGTTCGCGTCGGTCGCCGGCTTGATGTTCTGCCATGCGCCGAGTCCGACGTCAAGCTCGGTGATTTCGATGATCAGTCCGAGTTTGCTGAGCTGGTCGACCGTCTTGAAGTATGCGTCGAGGCTGTCGCTCGTATAAAGGTGTGCCTGCAGGCCGATACCGTCGATCAGCCAGTTTCCGTCCTCATCCACAAGCGTCTTGATGAACTTCTCAAGCGTTGTCGTCTTGAACTGCTCGTTGTAGTCGTTGTAGAAAAGGTTGATGTTCTCGGGCGCGTATTTCCTTGCGTAGGAGAATGCATACCAGAGATAGTCATCCCCGATAATCTTGTGCCAGTTGTTCATCTCGGAACGGATCTGGCCGTCTTCCATCCATGCCTCATTCACAATGTCGTAAGCATAGAAGAGGTCTGCGTAGCCTTGCTCCTCAAGCTGTGCAAACACCTGCTTGATGTAGTTCTCCATACGGGCAAGCATCACTTCACGGGATACAAGCTTCTTCGACTCATCAAAGCCTTCGTAGAAAATCCACTGCGGGGTCTGGCTGTACCATACGAGCGTATGTCCGCGGACGGCCATGTTGTTCGCCTTGGCCCAGTCAAGCATCTGAATCATTTCCGCGTTAAATTCCACGACGATGTTGCCGGTCTCCTGGCTCTTCTGCTTGTTCAGAATGTAGTCGGGCTTCATCGCATTTTCCATCGTTACGCTTGTGTAGTTGTCGAGAATGATCTTCTCTTTCGCCGACATGCTGATCATCTGTGCGGTCAGGCAGGTGCCGACTTTCAGGCCGTGTGCCCCGAAGACATCCTTCAGGTAAACGGTCGGCGGCTCCGGCTCGGGCGTCGGTGTCGGCTCGGCGGTCGGCGTCGGCGTCGGGGTCGATGTGGCAGTGGGTGTAGGAGAAACCTCCTCCTTGGTTCCGGTCTTTGTGCAGCCCGCAAGGCATCCTGCTAACAGAATCGCCAAGAGGCATACAGACAGTGCTTTCTTCATGTTTCTTACTTTCTCCTTCATACAGCTAACTATATCGCAAATCGAGAGCGGCCCGCATTACTGCAGCGGTTCGAACTCGCTGTCGCGCATCTTTGCTTCGAAATACAGATGGACTCCGCTTTCGTCCTGCATCACCGCGAAATACTCGTCAAAATACCGTCTGGAAATCGGAACGCCTTTGTCGGTAATGCGATAGTACTCTTTCACAATGCTCTTAATCTCGGCTGCGGTGAAAAGATCCGTATCCGGCGCATCCTTCCAATACTTGGCAGGCTCCTCACATTTGAAACCGATGCGGACCAGTTCCAGTTCAAGCGTCTCCCAATTGCCTTTATTCATATCAAGGCGCACAATATACGTATCATCATTGTCCGTCTTCGTCTGCGAAATCTTGTAAGAATCGATTACGGCCTTCTTCTGACTGAACGCAATCTTCGGCATAATCAGCGTCAGAACAAAGTATACGATTAACCCGAATATTACAAGACCCAAAAACGTTTTCAGTGTTTTCATGTGTTTCTCCTTCCCGAATTATTTTTTCATATTCCTCCGGGGCCCGATTACCCCTAACAGAGGTATTATAGCATTTTCCTCAATAAAAAACAATAGGAACGGCGAAGCACAAAAAACGGGGTCCGCATAAAGCGAACCCCGTTTCCGTTCGATTAATCTTTTACTTTCCGATCAGAGCCCATGCGTACTGAGGGTTCTCCTCAGCAAGCTTCTTGAAGATGCTCTTCTTCTGCGCGATGGCTGCCTGTGCTGCTGCAAGGCGTGCAATCGGAACGCGGAACGGTGAGCAGGATACATAGTCGAGACCGATCTTGTGGCAGAACTCCACGCTGGTCGGGTCGCCGCCGTGCTCGCCGCAGATACCGACATGAAGCTTCGGATTGACGGGCTTGCCGAGCTTGATAGCCATCTCCATCAGCTTGCCGACACCGGTCTGGTCGAGCTTCGCGAACGGATCGTTCTCGAAGATCTTGGTGTCATAGTAAGCATCTAAGAACTTGCCTGCATCGTCACGGGAGAAGCCGAACGTCATCTGCGTCAGGTCGTTCGTACCAAAGCAGAAGAAATCAGCCTCGGAAGCGATTTCGTCGGCGGTAAGTGCCGCACGCGGAATCTCGATCATCGTACCGACCTCGTAATCAAGGTCAACGCCTGCTGCCGCGATCTCGGCATCGGCGGTATCCACAACAATCTTCTTAACATACTTCAGCTCTTTGATTTCGCATACAAGAGATCGGAAGAGCACACGTCTGAACTCCAGTC
>CAMZEW010000117.1:0-5257 GCA_947305875.1 uncultured Lachnoclostridium sp. | reverse complement strand
GAATCTCAAGGTCCATTGTGGAATTGTAGCACAGATGCCCTTCCTCTCCGCTTGGAAGCCGGTACGTATTCTCCGGCGAAAGCGACGGACAGAGAATGACGGTATCGTCCTTCTCAATCAGAAAATCATGGAAGAACTGCACCGATTCCCGCATTACGGGGTACATCTTCTCGAGAAAAGCCGTGTCGCCGGAATATTGATAATGTGACCAGATATGCGTACAGAGCCACGCAATACCCATCACCCAGTAGGTTGCCGGAATCCAGGCATCCTGCGGCGCAGTATCGCCCCACATGTCGGTGTTGTGGTGCGCGACGATGCCTCTGCAGCCGTACATGTCGCGCGCGGTCTTCTGCCCCGTCTCGCTCATCTTAAGCATCAAATCGAAAAGCGGCAGCTGGCAGCAGCCGAGTCCGTACATTTCCGCCGGCCAGTAGTTCATCTCGGTATTAATATTGATTGTATACTTACTGCCCCACGGCGGGTCCATATGCGGATTCCAGATGCCCTGAAGATTCGCGGGAAGGGAACCCTCGCGGGAACTTGCAATCAAAAGATAACGTCCGAAATCAAAATACGTCTTAACAAGTCCGTTATCGGGACTCTCCGGCGAGAAAAGCTTAAGCCGGTCATCGGTCGGAACCGAATCCATCTCGCTGTCGTAGGAAAAATCGAATTCCGCTCTTGAAAACAGTGCCCGGTAATCTTTTACATGCTCGGAATAAAGCTCGTGATAATCGCGGTTCCGCCCGGAGCTCAATAGGAATTTAACCTCCGAAAGCGGGTCCGGAACGTAATATGTCGTTGTTGCCGTGAACAGAAGAACCAGTTCCTTGACGCCCCTGCACACGAGATATTCGCCCTGACACTCGACGGTTCCGCCGGTATGCATCGAAGTCAGTCCCGCAGCATAGCGGTAATTCTCTCCGACCATCGAACCCATTGAATAGATCGTCGAATCGTCATGGAACGAACTGTCGTAAAATGTCATGCGCCCGAACGTAACATCCGCATCGAACGGATTGCCCTTATCGGCGGCAATCCGGATGACCAAAAGCCCGGACGGATTGCTCGCAAAAACCTCTTCCCGGTATGTGATGCCGTTATGTGTTTTCTTAAGCCGGAATACAGCCGAATCAAGGTCGAGCTCCCGCTCGTAGCCGCTCACCGGCCCGTTGATATTCTTAAACCGGATGTTTAAATCCCCGAGCGTCGCGTATGTACGCTCACTCTGCGGCGTAGCCGTAAAGCAATGAAGCAGCAGGTCTTCCGCTTCGGAAATCAGGCCCGCAAGAATCAGTGAACGGACTTCCGACAAATGGTCCTTCGCATCCTGATTCACGCGGCTCATCGGACCGCCGTACCAGACGGAATCCTGGTTTAACTGCAGGTGCTCGCAATCGGAATTGCCGAAAATCATCGCTCCAAGCCTGCCGTTCCCGACAGGAAGCGCTTTATTCCAGTCCCGTCCCGCTTCGGTTTTATAAAACAGTCGGCTCATTCATTAAATCTTTCCGAGTTTCTTTGCGGAAAGCCACAGCGCAAAGGAAAACTCTTTCTCGCTTAACCGGTAGAATTCGTCCAGATCCGGTCCGCAGCTTGCGGAACCGACGCCGGACATCCGGTAGTCCGCGCAAAGCACGGTGCGGTCTTCCGGAATCAATTCCCAGTTGTGCTTCTTTTCTTTTAACTGTTCCTGCGAGAAATGTGACGCGTTCACCGAAAATTCCGGCTCCGCATCAAGCCTGATCACATAGCGGTCGGTTGAAACCGTCGCATAGCGGCAGGCATTGTGCGAGGAATTCTCCTGCGGTCTTACATAATCCTCGTGGTTATTCGTTACGGTCGTATGATGCAGGTCCACATAGGAAGCCAGATTCTTGTCTTCATAGCTTTCAAGAGGACCGGACCCGTAATAGCTGAAATCCTCAAAATCGTCGCGGAGGAAGAAACGGATACCGAAACGCGGCAGGTAGGTAATCTGTTCGTTTACCTTAACCTGTGTTTTGATATTGATCTCTCCTGCCGGATGGAATGTGTATTCGAGGTTGATCTGCGCGGCCGGATAGAAACCTGCCGAGCCGAGCGAAAGGTCTGCTTTGATCGTGACGACGTCTACCGCTTCGATCATCTTCATCGAGTATACCTTCGGAATGAGGTTCCCGAGCCGGAATGTATCCCATTCCTTACGGATGCGGCCGTCGTTGTCAATCGGCGCACGGTACAGGTTAAACGATGCAGGAGCCCGGAACATCTCTTCACCGTCAATCAGCAGCGAAGTTAAGGAAGCAGTTTTCTTCGATACCGTATAAACGGCTTCCTTCGTTTCAATCGTATAATTGTTATCGTCCTCTTTCGCGTGCAGGAACAGTCTTCCGGCAAGTTTCACCGGAGCAAACCGGTGCGTCGACGAACGAAGACACAGCTGGTCAAAACCGGCTTCGGTTCCGCTCTCGCAATAAGGCGTATCCTTCTTATAACGGGTGATGAAACGGACACGGACGTCTTCGCCGTGGTTCTGCGGAACTTCGGGCACTTTGATTGTAAGAGACTGACCGGGATCAAGCGTGATGTCAACCGGTGTTTCATAAACAAATCTGCCGCTGTCCTTTAATTCCATCGAAAGCGAGAATAACTCTTCAAAAGCGGTGAAATCCATCCGGTTATTGAGCACGTAAACGGTACTGTCGAATTCGGAAGGCGTCACGGTAATCGGCCGGTAGCACTGCTTTAATTCGTAAAGTCCGGTATGCATCTTCCGGTCGGGCGTTAAGAGGCCGTCGCAACAGAAGTTTCCGTCGTTCTGGGCTTCGTCGCCGAAGTCCCCGCCGTATCCCCATTTCTCACGGCCGTCCGAAGTCTGTCCTAACGAAACGGAATGGTCGGTCCATTCCCAGACACATCCGCCCATCAGCTTCGGATTCGCGTAAATCATATCCCAGTAACCGGCAAGGTCGCCGTTGCTGTTGCCCATCGCATGCGAGTATTCGCAAAGGAAATAAGGCTTTTTGCTGTTTTCGTCATTCAGATACTTGATGATATCCGAAAGCGGCGCGTACATCTGCGATTCGATATCGAGTTCGTCCTTGGTCGTGCCGTCTAACACGTAGCGGCTGCTCTCGTAATGCACCGGTCTTGAGATATCGGTTGCTTTCACAAGCTTGACCGCGTCTTCGATGTACCTGCTGTAGCCCGCTTCGTTGCCCATTGACCAGAGAATCACGCAAGGACGGTTAATGTCGCGGTTTACGAGCTTCATAATCCGGTCGGTGATGGCCTTTGCGAAGATCGGATTGGTTGCAAGCATTGCAATCTGATCATATCCGGCCTTCCATTCCGAACCGTTCGCCGCGGTTACGGAGCCGTGCGACTCGAGGTCGGCTTCGTCGATGACGAACATGCCGATTTCATCGCAAAGCTGATAAAACAGCGGCTGATTCGGATAATGCGATGTGCGGATCGTATTGATGTTGCACCGCTTCATCAGGTACAGATCCTCGCGCATCATACGTTCGTCGCATACATAACCGGTCTTTCCGTAGCTGTCGTGACGGTTTACGCCTCTTAATTTGACCGGCCGTTTGTTGACTTTGAAAACGCCGTCCTTAATCGTAATCTCACGAAGGCCGACCTTCTCGCCGATGATTTCGTCATCGGTAATCAGAGTCAGGTCGTAAAGATACGGTTTCTCGGGATTCCATAAAACCGGAGCGTCAATCTTGATGTCGAAGAAGCCGTCTTCGTCGGCTTTGCCTTCTTTGATAACGGTTCCGTCCCTGTCTTTAAGGACATAGGAAACGGCTGCGTCCGTTGAAGTCTCGACATGAAGCGCGGCGGTTTCGTAATCATCGCCGAACGTTGCCGTATAAACATATTTCGAAATATGCTGTTTCGGTCTCGTAAGAAGATATACGTCACGGAATATTCCGTTCATGCGGATCTTGTCCTGATCCTCAAGATACGAACCGTCGCACCATTTCAAAACGGCAACGACAATGTGATTCTCGCCTTCGGTAAGCGCTTCCGTGATGCGGAATTCGTGCATTGCGTGGCTGACCTGCGCATAACCGAAAATCTGCCCGTTCACGAACAGATAAAAGCAGCTGTCAACGCCTTCAAACACAAGATAGCGCTCTCTTCCGTCCTCTTTGTAATCGAACGTGCGGTGATAAACCGCAACCGGATTATCGGCCGGAATGAACGGCGGATCATACGGGAAAGGATAAGCAAAATTCGTATACTGAGGCTTGTCGTGGCCCTTCAGCTGAATGCACGAAGGAACCGGAATGACATCCGCTGCCTTCCGATTCAGAAAATCGTTCGGCATTTCCGCAAAGCTCTCATAAAAAGTAAAATCCCAGACTCCGTTCAGGTCGGTAAGACGGCCGGAAGTCTTTCGGCTTCCGAAGGCGTCCTCCCCGGGAGCAAACGGAATGTAATAGTTCCGGTCTGCCTCCGTGTTAACGTGAAGGATTTCGGGATTTTCGTGAAATGTCATATACTGTTTCAAGCTTTATCCACCCCCTATGGTAATTCTTATAACCCCTTTTTGAGAAAGGTGCCACAAAAAGGAAGGTTATTCCGTTTTATGGCACCCGCGTATCTCAAAACTATTGATTCTCTTTCAGATCCTTGATGGAGAAGCTGAGACGTCCCATCTTGTCCTTGCCAAGGCATACAACCTTAACAACATCGCCGAGAGTCAGAACATCCTCGACATGATTGATACGCTGCTTTGCAATCTTGGAAATGTGAACCATCCCTTCCTTGCCCGGAGCAAATTCAAGGAATGCGCCGAAATCTTTGATGCTGACAACCTTGCCTTCGAGAATCATGCCCTCTTCGAACTCGGTTACGATGATTTCAATCAGCTTGCGGGCCTTCTCCATAGCCTCGGGATCGGTACCGCAGATAGAAACCATGCCGTCATCGTTGATGTCGATCTTAACGCCCGTCATCTCGATGATGGCGTTGATCGTCTTGCCTCTCTGTCCGACCACGTCGCCGATCTTCTGCGGATCAATCGTCATCTGGATAATCTTCGGAGCGTACTTGCTTACTTCCTTACGAGGCTCGGCAATGGCAGGCTTCATGCAGGTGTCCATGATGAACAGTCTTGCCTGACGGCAGCGTTCAATCGCACCTTCCACAATCGGACGCGTCAGACCGTGAATCTTAATATCCATCTGGATTGCGGTAATACCCTCGGTCGTACCGGTTACCATGAAGTCCATATCGACGAAGAAGTCCTCACGAC
>CAMZEW010000116.1:0-5321 GCA_947305875.1 uncultured Lachnoclostridium sp. | reverse complement strand
TACCTGCACGGCAGCCGCATCAAGAAGAAGCTGAATATCAAGGTAATTGAGAACTGGAAGGCATATCTGGCTGTTTCCGGTGCGATGATTGTTCTCTGCTTTGTAATGCTCTTTGTCAATAAGTCGAAGAACGGTGACATCCTGAATTACGGTCTGGATTTCGTCGGCGGTTCTTCCGTACAGGTACGGTTCAACGGTAACGTTCCCGCGACAAGCGACGTTGAAGCGCTTGTGAAGTCGGCAATTACCGATACATGCTCTGTTTCCGAAGTCAAAGGAGAGAACGCCATCATCATTAAGACGAAGACGATGCTCGGCGACAATGACAAGATTCAGAAGCTGAAGAACGCGTTCCATGATAAGTACGGCGTATCCGAAAGCAACATCGAGACCGAGACAATCAGCGGAAGCGTTTCCGATGAAATGAAGTCCGATGCGATTAAGGCTGTTGTGATTGCGACCATCTGCATGCTGCTTTATATCTGGATCCGGTTCAGTAACCTGGCATTTGCCGGAAGCGCCGTTCTGGCCCTGGTGCACGACGTTCTTGTTGTACTCGGCATCTACGCGCTGTTCCGCATTACGGTAGACACTTCGTTCATCGCCTGTATGCTGACGCTCGTCGGTTACAGCATCAACGCGACCATCGTTATCTTCGACCGAATCCGTGAGAACGTGAAGTCCATGGGCGCGAAGGATTCCCTTAAGGATGTCGTAAACCGCAGCGTTTCCGAAACGTTCACGCGAAGCATCAACACGACGATTACGACGCTTCTTACGGTTGTATGTCTGATTATCCTCGGCGTGGATTCCATCCGTATCTTCGCGATTCCGCTTGCGGCGGGTCTGATCTGCGGAACGTACTCCTCGGTATTCATTACCGGCAGTCTCTGGTACTTCTTTAAGACGAAATTCGCTAAGAAATAGGATATAGATGAACAGTCGAAAAGAAAAATGGGTTATCAAAAGACGGGGCGGAGCCATGGAAGACATGGTTTCGAAGCTCGGAATTACGCCGGCATTTGCCAGAATTCTCTGCGGACGCGGTTATGACACCGCAGAGAAGGCTGCCGCCTTTTTGTACCCGGACGGCGCAGAACTGACAGCTGCCACGGCTATGCCGGACGCAGAAAGGTTTTGCGCCTTTTTGCGTATTGTCAGGGCGGAAGGGAAGAAGGTTCGTGTGATCGGCGACTATGACGCCGACGGCGTGACCGCCACGTTTCTGATGCTTCAGGGGCTTGAACGGTTCGGAATCCGCGCGGATTACCGCATCCCGAACCGCGTGACCGATGGCTACGGCATCAGCACCGATATGGTCCGGGAAGCGCACGAGGACGGTGTAAGCGTACTGATAACGGTCGATAATGGAATTGCCGCCGTGGAACCGGTACGGCTTGCCAAAGAGTTCGAAATGACCGTTTTGGTGACTGACCATCACGAACCGCAGGAGAAGTTTCCGGAGGCGGACGTGCTCGTCGATCCGAAGACGGATCCGGATTATCCGGGAACCGCCGTATGCGGCGCGGTTGTTGCAGGCAAATTGATGGATTATCTTCTTTCGGAGGACGGAAAACCGGGCTTCCTTGAAGAACACATTGAAATCTTCGCGCTTGCAACCGTTGCGGACGTGATGCAGTTAATCGGGGAAAACCGCATCATCGTTCAAAAGGGGCTTGCAAAGCCGCTTACGAGATGGAATACGGGGTTAAGGGCGCTTGCCGAAGCGAACGGGCTTAAGACGGAGCCGAAAGCATATACGCTCGGATTTGTCTTCGCACCGTGCATCAACGCGCTCGGACGTCTTAAGGACGCTGCACCGGGCGTGGAGCTTCTCTTTTCGAAAGATTATGAAGAAGCGAAGAAGCTTGCCGAATCCATGGTGGACGCGAACGCGGTCCGAAAGGAAATGACCGCTCAGGCCATTGACGAAGCCTCCTTAAGGCTCGATTCGGAACCCGGGGAAGAAGCGCTTCCGATTGTATACCGTTCGCCCATCTGCCACGAAAGCATCGCGGGAATCGTAGCCGGAAAGCTTCGGGAGCGGTATTATCTGCCTGCGATTGTCCTTTGCGAAAGCACCGGAGAGAAAGGAATCTTAAAGGGTTCCGGGCGGAGCATCGAAGGCTATTCGATATTCGACGGGCTCTGCGCCTGTAAGGATTATCTCATAAAGTTCGGCGGCCATGCACAGGCGTGCGGACTGACGCTTTCGGAGGAAAACCTGACCGCATTCCGCGAAGCTCTTTCCGAACATTTCCGAAGGAGCGGGGCGGAAGCCGTCGAGAAGATCAGTATCGATCTGGTCGTCACATTTGCCGATTTAAATGAGCAGCTGTGCGCGGAAATCGGACGGATGGAGCCGTTCGGTAACGGCAACGCGAAGCCGGTGTTCGCTTCACGCGAAGTGACCGTGAGTCGGATCGGCCATTTCGGAAGAAGCACGAAATATACGAGGCTTCTGCTTACCGACACGAACGGAACGAAGATAAACGGCGTGTATTTCGGTAATGCGGATGAGTTTATCAATCAGGCGAACGGGGCGTGGGGACGCGCCGCTGTTTCGGAAGCCTACGCGGGACGCGGAACGGGCCGGATGAACATCCTGTTCACGCCGCAGGTCAGCTCTTACAGCCATGAGATAGAAGTAACCGTTGACCGTTTTCAGTTTCTATAAAGGAGGAGAAAAGCATGTTGTTTGAAGGACGTATCGTTTTGCAGGGCGGACACGTTGTGGATCCGGCCAATGGAATTGATGAAGTGATGGATATCCGTCTCGATGACGGCATTATTTTAGACGTGCAGAAGACAATCGATCCGAAGCCCGGCGAGCAGGCGGTTCCGTGCGACGGACAGTATATCTTCCCGGGATTTGTCGATCTGCATGTGCATTTTCGCGATCCCGGACAAACTTATAAAGAGACGCTTGAGAGCGGAACGAGAGCGGCCGCTGCAGGCGGCTATACCGCCGTATGCCCGATGCCGAATACCGTTCCCGCGACCGACGACATGGAGAAGATTAGCATCCTTTTAAGACGCTGCCAGGATGAGGCGGTTGTCAAGGTATTCCCGATCAGCGCGGTTACGAAGGGTCAGGCAGGTACGGAACCGGTCAATGTAGCATCCGTTAAGATTGCCGGTGCCGTCGCACTTTCCGAAGACGGCAAATCGGTAATGGATATCAAACTCTATGAGAAGATGATGAAAGCCGCCGCTAAGGAAGGGCTTCCGGTATTCGCGCACTGTGAAGAAAAGGCGCTTGCACCGGACGGCGTCATAAACGCCGGCGCGAAAGCGGACGAGCTCGGGCTTCCGGGCATTCCGGACGCGGTTGAGGATATCATCGCGGCAAGAGACATCTTTCTTGCCGGCGAGACCGGAGCAAGGCTGCATCTGTGCCATTGCTCAACAAAAGCAAGCGTTGCGATGGTGCTGCTTGCGAAACGGCTCGGCTATAAGGTGACAGCCGAGGCGTGCCCGCATCATTTTGCGCTTTGCGATTCGGATATTCCTTGCGATGACGGGAACTGGAAGATGAACCCGCCGCTTCGAAGCAAAGAGGATATGGTAGCGATCCGCGAGGGCATCAGGCAGGGCATTATCGACTGCATTTCGACCGATCACGCGCCGCATTCCGAAGAGGAGAAGGCGGAAGGCTTCCGGAAGTCGCCGTTCGGCATTGTCGGACTGGAGACGGCATTTGCCTTAAGCTATACGACGCTTGTTTACGAGGGCGGCATGAAGCTCAGTGACCTGATCCGTCGCATGAGCACGACGCCCGCGCAGATCATCGGATATAACGGCGGCGCAATCACTCCCGGAAAACCCGCGGATCTGACGGTCTGCTCGCTCGATGAGTGGACGATTGACCGTAATGCGTTCGTCTCGAAGGGACACAACACGCCGTTCCACGGAAGACGGGTATTCGGACGTGTGCTCCGTACGTTTGTAAACGGCAAGCAGGTATACCAGAATCCCGATCTTGATATGATGTTTTAGGAGGAAGCAGAAGTGATTTCGAAACTGATTGACCAGATTGTAAAGAAGGATGCCCCGATTGTCGTCGGACTTGACCCGATGCTTTCGTACATCCCGAAGTTTATTACCGATAAGGCGTTTGAGCAGCTCGGTGAGACGCTTGAGGGCGCCGCAAATGCGGTATGGGAATACAACAAGGCAATCGTGGATGCGACCTATGACCTGATTCCCGCCGTAAAGCCTCAGATTGCTATGTACGAGCAGTTCGGCATTCCGGGTATCCTTGCCTATAAGAATACGGTAGATTACTGTAAAGAGAAGGGACTTATCGTCATCGGCGACGTGAAGCGGGGCGACATCGGTTCAACGTCGGCTGCATATGCAACCGCGCATATCGGATCGGTTTCCGTCGGAAGCAAGACATATGTGCCTTTCGACGAAGACTTCGCGACCGTCAATCCGTATCTCGGCTCGGACGGCGTTAAGCCTTTCATCGATGTCTGCAACGCGAATGACCGAGGTATCTTCTTACTTGTAAAAACGTCCAATCCTTCAAGCGGCGAGTTCCAGGACCGCCTGATTGACGGCCGTCCTCTTTATGAATGGGTCGGCGAAAAAGTGGACGAGTGGGGCAGCCTCAGCATGGACGGCACTTACAGCAATGTCGGATGCGTGGTCGGCGCAACCTACCCGGAGATGGGCAGAACGCTCCGTAAGGTAATGCCGAAGGCATATATTCTTGTCCCGGGCTACGGTGCGCAGGGCGGAACGGCGGAAGGCCTTAAGCCGTACTTCAATGAGGACGGTCTCGGCGCCATCGTCAATTCTTCCCGCGGCATCATCGCCGCATACAAAAAGGAGCCTTATCTGAGCCGTTTCGGCGAGCAGGGCTTCGCAGATGCCGCAAGACAGGCGGTTCTCGACATGAAGAAAGATATTAACGGCGCGGTATTCGGCCGCGAATAAGTGTTGCATTTTCCGAAAAGCCGTATTATATTGATAGAATAAATCAACCTAAAGGAGTTCGGTCATGGCATATTATGATCATAAGGCCATCGAAGGCAAATGGCAGAAATACTGGGAAGAGCATGAAACGTTCAAGACGGACGTGTGGGATTTTTCGAAGCCGAAGTATTACGCGCTCGATATGTTCCCGTATCCGTCGGGCGTGGGTCTTCATGCAGGTCATCCCGAGGGCTACACGGCAACCGATATCATGTCCCGCATGAAGCGGATGCAGGGGTATAATGTCCTCCATCCGATGGGATACGATTCGTTCGGCCTTCCCGCGGAGCAGTATGCCGTTACGACCGGACATCATCCGAACGGCTTCACGCAGGAGA
>CAMZEW010000115.1:0-5349 GCA_947305875.1 uncultured Lachnoclostridium sp. | reverse complement strand
TTGCCGGTCTTACTGGAATCGAGGCCGACATTGAAAGCGGCGCGCTTCCGATTGACCTTTCCCAGGAGGACATCCACAGTTTTGTGGAAGCAAACCTGATTGAACGGATCGGCGATACCGGCAAGAAGCTTCATACCGGACGCAGCAGGAACGACCAGGTTGCGCTTGACATGCGCCTTTACGCAAGAGACGAAGTGCTCGAGACCCGTTCTCTGATTAAGCACCTCATTGAGACGCTTCTTTCGATTATGGAGCAAAACATCGATACGTATATGCCCGGTTTTACGCATCTTCAGAAGGCGCAGCCGGTTACGCTTGCGCATCATGTCGGCGCGTATGCCGAGATGTTCCGCCGCGATTATGAGCGCCTTACGGATATTTATGAGCGCATGAACTACTGCCCGCTCGGCGCAGGCGCCCTTGCCGGAACGACCTACCCGCTTGACCGCGAATATACCGCTTCCCTTCTCGGATTCAAGGGCGCCACAAGAAACAGCATGGATTCCGTCTCCGACCGCGATTACCTGATTGAGTATTTAAGCGCCGGAGCGACGATAATGATGCATCTGAGCCGCTTTAGCGAAGAGATGATTATCTGGAACACAAACGAATACCGTTTCGTCGAACTTGATGATTCCTACTCAACCGGTTCCAGCATTATGCCGCAGAAGAAGAACCCGGATATTGCCGAACTGATCCGCGGCAAGACCGGCCGCGTATACGGCGCCCTCACTTCCCTTCTTACGACGATGAAGGGGCTTCCGCTTGCTTACAACAAGGACATGCAGGAAGATAAAGAGATGACATTTGACGCTATTGATACAATCAAGGGCTGCATTGCCCTGTTCGACGGCATGATCAAGACGACGACGTTCCGAAAGGACGTAATGGCGAAAAGCGCGATGGGCGGATTCACGAATGCGACCGACGCAGCCGATTACCTTGTAAATCACGGCGTTCCGTTCCGTGACGCGCACGGAATCATCGGACAGCTTGTGCTTCTGTGCATTGAGAAGGACTGCTCTCTTGACGCGCTTCCGCTTGACGAGTATCG
This sequence comes from uncultured Lachnoclostridium sp., assembly GCA_947305875.1. Classification (GTDB taxonomy): domain Bacteria; phylum Bacillota; class Clostridia; order Lachnospirales; family Lachnospiraceae; genus ISDg. The sequence continues at coordinate 4,295 of CAMZEW010000115.1, read as the reverse complement.
GAAAATCTGCCCTGTTTTTCAGGCGGACATCTATGACGCCATCTCGCTTGAGACATGCGTAAACAAGCGAAATACCGTCGGCGCTCCCGGGCCGGAAGCCATTCTCGCCGAGATTGCGGAAACCCGCGCTTTTCTTAATAACTGCCAATAAACCGGTGCCGCATTCCCTTTAGAGGGAGGTGCCGTTCATGTTAATATATTACCTGATTGACGGAAACGAACACCATCCCCAGAACGGAATACCGAAGGAATATGCGGTTTGCTGCCGCTCCGCCGGCGAACTGCTCGGCTTGCTGCGCGACCGGAACGGGTCCGAACCGTTCATTCTTCTAAAGAACAGCCTCCTTACGGAGATTCTGCTTGTAAGCATTGCGCACTGTTTCCCCGAAGGCTACCTGATTGAGGCGGACTGCGAACTGCCTGCAAGGCTCGAACAGCTCCGTGCCGGCATCATCAGGCTGAGGCCGGGCTTTTCGGTCCGTAGCGACCGGATCCGCTACATCGAATGCGACGGCCGCAAGCTGCATTTTCATCTTCTGGACTATGTCCGAACAATCAATTATCCCATCAAAAAACTCCCGGACTTAAGCGGTTACGGATTACACCGCTGTCACGGGAGTTTTCTTGTGAATTTTCAATATGTCCGCTCGGCCTGTCCGGCCGAATTCCGTATGGAGGGCGGCGAATCGATTCCGATCAGCCGCAAATTCCGTTCCTCTTATACCGTATACAGGAACCGGACCGCACCGGTCAGTCAAAAAAGCACGCGTCCCCGAAGCTGAAGAACCGGTAGCGTTCCTTAACCGCCTCTTCATAAGCCGCAAGCGTAAGTTCTCTTCCGGCAAATGCGGACACCAGCATGATAAGCGTCGACTCCGGCAGGTGGAAATTCGTGATCAGCGCGTCCATCACCTTGAACCGGTAACCGGGATAGATAAAGATGCTCGTCTCGCCGCTCTCGGGCTTCATGGTACCGTCCTCTGCGCCCACAGACTCCAGCGTCCGGCAGCTTGTCGTGCCGACGCAGATGACGCGGTGGCCGCTTGCTTTCGCGCGGTTCATCTTCTCCGCATCCTCTTCGCGCACCTGATACCATTCGGTATGCATCTCGTGATCAAGCACGTTCTCTTCCTTCACCGGCCGGAACGTTCCGAGCCCGACGTGAAGCGTCACATGAGCGATATCTATGCCCTTTGCCGCAATTTCAGCAAGAAGTTCCTGCGTAAAATGCAACCCCGCTGTCGGTGCCGCGGCAGACCCTTCGTACTTTGCGTACACCGTCTGGTAGCGGTTGCGGTCCTTTAATTCGTGGGTAATATACGGCGGCAGCGGCATCTGTCCGAGTTCGTCGAGAATCTCTTCGAAAATCCCGTCGAAGGAAAACTCCACAATCCGGTTTCCGTCGGGAAGCACTTCCTTCACTTCGCAAAGAAGCTTGCCGTTTCCGAAACTCACGCGGTCGCCGGTTTTACAGCGCTTTCCGGGCTTTACAAGACTCTCCCAACGGTTATCCGAAAGCCGTTTCAACAGTAATACTTCAATCCTGGCTCCCGGTCCCTCGGGCTCACGGTACGGCCCGTCCTGCTTATGTAACCGCTCTCCGATCAGTCTTGCGGGAATTACCTTCGTATCGTTGATCACGAGGCAGTCCCCCGGATTCAGATATTCGATGATATCCGTGAAATGCTTATGTTCCAGCTCTCCGGTATCCCGGTGAACCACCAGAAGCCTTGAGGAAGAACGGTCCGTAAGCGGATCCTGCGCAATCAGTTCCTTCGGCAGGTCATAATAAAAATCACTGGTCTTCATACGGATTACAGGCTCATTCCTTCCGCGCCGTACTCGGCGAAATACGTCTTGATGCTGTTAAGCATTGCGTCGTCGATGACCACGCGGCCGTCGATTTCTTTGTTATAAAGCTCGTCGACAACGTCCTTCATCGTTACGATGGCGGCCGTTTCGATGCCGTACAGGTCACGGATTTCAGTAAGCGCGCACTTCGTGCCTTTGCCGCGCTCCATCCGGTTTAACGAAACCATCAGGCCGAGAATCCTGATGTCGCCCTGCTCCTTAAGAATCGGGAACGTTTCCTCAATAGACTTGCCGGAAGTCGTAACGTCCTCGATAATAACGACGCGGTCGCCGTCCTTAAGTTTGCTTCCGAGAAGGATGCCGACGTCGCCGTGGTCCTTCACTTCCTTACGGTTCGAGCAGTACCGGATTTCCTTGCCGTACAGCTCGTAAAATGCGATGGATGTCGCCACGCTTAACGGAATTCCCTTGTAGGCGGGTCCGAACAGCACGTCGAAATCGCTTCCGTAAGTCTCATAGATAGCCTTTGCGTAATACTCACCGAGCTTCTTCAACTGGCTTCCGGTCACGTAACTTCCGGCGTTCATGAAAAACGGCGATTTGCGGCCGCTCTTCAACGTGAAGTCGCCGAACTTCAACACATTGCTGTCGACCATGAAGCGGATGAATTCCTGTTTGTAATTATCCATATGCTCTCCTCGTTCCTACGGCTGCCTGACGCAGCCGATTATTTCATTGATATCCGCAATCTTCTGCTCCGCAAGGAAGCCCTCGATTCCGGCAACAATCTCTTCCGTTACCTTCGGGTTTTTAAAGTTCGCGGTCCCGACGCTTACTGCCGTGGCACCTGCCATCAGGAATTCAATCGCATCCTCAGCTGAAGCGATTCCGCCCATTCCGATTAACGGGAGCTTCACCGCATTCGCTACCTGATAAACCATCCGCACCGCAACCGGTTTAATTGCAGGGCCCGATAGTCCGCCCGTCCGGTTTGCAAGCGCGAAGCTGCGTCTTCGGATGTCGATTTTCATCCCGAGAAGCGTGTTGATTAAAGAGATTCCGTCCGCCCCGCCTGCTTCGACCGCCCGCGCAATCTCGGTAATGTCGGTCACGTTCGGGCTTAATTTCATAAAGACCGGCTTCTTACCGGCTGCCTTCTTAACGGCTTTCGTAATCTCTTCCGCCATCTTCGGAACCGTTCCGAATGTGATTCCGCCCGCCTTTACGTTCGGGCAGGATATATTAATCTCTAATATGTCCGCGCTGCTTTCCGAGAGTATCTCAACCGCTTTCACATACTCTTCGGTCGTATGCCCGCAGACATTGACAATCTTCTTCGTATCGAACTTAGACAGAAACGGCAGGTCACGCTCCAGGAAGACGTCAAGACCCGGATTCTGAAGTCCGATTGCATTCAGCATTCCCGATGCGGTTTCCATCACGCGGGGAGTCGGATTGCCTTCCCACGGAACAACGGAAACGCCCTTCGTCACAACGCCGCCGAGCTTATTCAGATCGACGAACTGCGAGAATTCCATGCCGGAACCGAACGTCCCCGATGCGGTCAAAACGGGGTTCTTAAGCGTTACGCCGGCCAAATTCACTTTCGTAATCGGTGCCATACTTTCCCCCTTACCAATCGAGTTCGGAAGCGTCGAAAACCGGTCCTTCCGTACAGATCCGCTGATTCTTTACGTGGCTGTGTTCATCCACCCGTTTCGTCTTCGTGATGCATCCGAGACACGCTCCGACGCCGCAGGCCATGCGTTCCTCTAAGGAAACATAGCACTTTCCGCCCTTCTCCTGAACGTATTTCGAAAGCCCCTTCAGCATCGGCATCGGTCCGCATGCGCAAACAAGGCTTGTATCAAGCCCTTTCCCGCGGATTGCGTCCACAACCGTTCCGTGCACGCCGAGTTCGCCGTTGTCGGTCGCGATCACGACATCGCCGTAAGCTTTGAATTCTTCATCGAGAAATGTGTTCTTATCCCGGTAGCCTAACACAGTCGTTACATCCATCCCGGCTTCCTTGCATTTTCTTGCAAGATAAAGCATTGGAGGAATTCCGATACCGCCGCCGACGATTGTTACATGAGATGCCGAAAAACCCGGATAAGGGTTTCCGATCGGGCCGAGTATCCGGATTGTATCTCCGGGCTTCTTTTCGGAGAATTCCTTTGTTCCGAAGCCTGCGATACGAAATACCAGACGGACGCCTTCTTCGTTCTTTTCGCAGATACTGATGGGACGCGGCAGCAGATGCGCTCCGTCGTCCGAATATAAGCACACAAACTGCCCGGGCTTCGCCTCGGCGGCAATTCCTTGTTCCCGTATCCATAGATCAAAGATTCCGTCCCCGATCTTTCGGTTACCGATAACGGTTCCTGTCGTGTATTTCATAAGCGCCGTCCTTTCCTTTGCATCCCTATCAGTATATATGAATTGCCCAAAATATGCAAATACAAATCACGTTTTTTTGAGTT
>CAMZEW010000114.1:0-5392 GCA_947305875.1 uncultured Lachnoclostridium sp. | reverse complement strand
GATAAAGCGTAATCTTCGTGCCGCGCTCCGCGTAGTCGGACTCCTCCATCTGATAATCCATGCCCTCCTCGGACTCCCAGTGCACGGCCTTCGCGCCCGGCAGGTAAGAAAGCGTATCGATAGTCACCTTGTGGGCTACCATGAACGCACTGTAAAAGCCGAGACCGAAATGACCGATAATCTGGTCCTCGCTTGCTTTATCTTTATATTTCTCAAGGAAATCCGCCGCGCCCGAGAACGCAATCTGGTTGATATATTCCTCCACTTCCTCCTCGGTCATGCCGATTCCGTTATCGACAAATGTGATTGTCTTCTCTTCCGGATTCGTGCGGACCGTAATCTTCCATTCGTTGTCGTCCGGGAGCTCCGCCTCGCCGATCAAAGCAAGCTTTTTAAGCTTCGTTACCGCGTCACAGCCGTTTGAAATCAGCTCTCTTGCGAAGATGTCATGGTCGGAATACAGCCACTTTTTGATAATCGGAAATATGTTTTCGGAATTAATGGATAAACTTCCCTGTTTCATGTAAAATCGCACTCCTGTCTTCTGCACCGTGAGGTGTTTTCTATGCCTTTTCTTTGGCAGCAACAACAGTATAGTCTTCGTTAAGACAAATGTCAATACAAAATTAGCACTCGGAGTGTCCGAGTGCTAATAATCGTCTCATTTTGCGTTAATTCGGGGTATGCGTCTGTGCGTAGAGGAACATTCCGAGCATCACAAGGCAGGAAATCGTGACGGCGTAAGCGATGTAAAAACCGTATTTCAGGTACGGCCGCTTTTCCTTGCTGTAGCCGAGCGAACCGTCGTACAGGACGATGAGAATCGCCGGCAGCGAAGCGCCGATTGCGTAGAACAGCTTGCCGGTCTCCGGACCCGATGTGATTCCGTACATCAACCCGAGGAATCCGGTCATCAGCGCCGCAACTTCTTTCCGCTCGCGCATCAGTACGAAGGCGAACACAAGCATCAGCGCAAGCAGCGGGGCCTCCAACAGCTTGTACATCTGCATCGCGACACCGAACACGATGCCGAAGACGAGAATCATCACAATCGTTACGCCGAGGCCGAAAGTACTCGCCATGGATTTCGCGCCTTTTCGAAAGAGGCGGTTTACCGAATCCACAAGCCAAACAAAAAGCAATGCGAACAGGAGCGTGAACAGGTAATTTAACAGCGGAACCTCACGGAACTTAAAAAGGAATTCCACCTGCTCCGCTTCCGTCATCTCACTGAAGTTATCTCTTAAATTCTGATTGCGGACGTTGTCGAACGTAATCAGAATAAGCATCGGGATCTGTGCGAGAAATCCCCACAGGAGAAGCCTTCCCGTGTAACGCGCGCGGCTTGCGGTATGGTAATATCCTTCCGTCAGAAGGAATACCGCAATCGGAAGTCCGGCGATGCCGACGCCTCGTAAAACCTCTCGTCCGGTCGTATTAGGATCAAAGAAAACGATTGCGGCGATGCCGGCTGCCGTTGTGAACAAAAGAATGATCTTCATCATCAGAGCGTTCACGGTGAAACGGGGCGGCTTTTTCTCAGGCGTTACAACCGTTTCAACTTTATTCCGCTGCTTTTTCACCGCGTCGCGGGACAGCTTCTTCGAGGCTGCTTCGGGAGGGTTCTTTTGTGCGGCATTCGGATCAGCCGTTTTCTTCCGAAGCTTTTTCTTTCTTTCGCTTAGGTTTTGCTTTGTCATGTCTTTCCTCACTTTGAAGCACCGCTATGGTCCGCGGCGGAATGGAGAGTCTTGTGTCAACGGGCATGGGCGTAAGCGCCGGATCGGTGGACAGAATCAGTTTCCATCCCCTGTTTCCGGACAGAAGCGGGATATCAAACACCTGCTCCTCCCAGTGCATATTGAAAATCAGATAGAACGAGTCGTCCTGCTCCGTACGGTTCCGTACGGCAAATTCGCCGCCGAGAAGGATTCCGATGCTCCGGTTATAAGGGCTCTCGTCCGGTCTCCAGGCAGCCTTGCTGTGAACGGATACGTCCGGATGTCCGCACGACAGATAATCGGTCCCGCGGAGCGGCAACGGGTTATGAAGCACCGGATGCGCGGCACGGAGCGCGGCAATCTCCCGGACGAACGCGGTCAGTTCCGAGGACTTCCTTGCGTCCTTCCACGTTACCCATCCGATCGGGTTATCCTGGCAGTAGGCATTGTTGTTGCCGTCCTGCGTATTGCCGATTTCGTCGCCCGCAAGAAGCATCGGCACGCCCTGCGACAGGAACATCGAAAGAAGCGCGTTCTTCTTCATCTTAAGCCTCAGGTCGCGGATCCGCTTCCTCCGGTCCGGTCCTTCGCTTCCGCAGTTCCAGCTGTAGTTGTAGTCGCTGCCGTCGCGGCCGTTCTCGCCGTTCTTCTCGTTATGCTTCACATCGTATGTGTAAAGGTCGTTAAGCGTAAAGCCGTTATGGTCGGTAATGTAGTTGATTACCGCAGCGCGGTCGGGATGCCGCATTACACGTCCGGCATATACGCCTGCCATCCCTTCATCGCCCTTTAAAAACTTCCTCGCGTCGGTCCGGTATGCGTCGTTGAATTCCGCAAGCGTGACCATCGTCGGCACGCGGTCCTTCGGATAAATGGCAGAGGTGTCCCAGCCGCTTCCGAGAAGCTTCGTTCCGGACAGATACGGGTCTCCCGCAAGCAGCAACGGGTCGGTCTGTTCGAGATTGACGCGGAAACCGTCCACATGGTATTCCTTCACCCAGAAACGGAGGGCGTCCACAAGCATGCATCGGTTCGTCCCGACGGGGATATTCATCTCCATGAGCACTTCGATGCCGCGCTCATGCAGTTTCTTTACCATCGTTTTGAATTCGGCGTCCGCACGCTCCGGTACGGAAGCATAGGAAGCCTTCGGGGCGAACAGGAAATAATGGTCCGTATAGCCCCAGAAATTCACCCGGTAATGCTGCTCCTCGGTCTCAAGAGCATCCTCCTTTTCGGTGATCTCTTCGTTAATTTTGTATGTACTACTCCTGTAGAATCCTGTCGAGTAAAAGTTCGGGATATCCTCGCTGATCTCCGGCTCTTCAATCTCGTTGAACTCGGTGCACGGCATCAGCAATACCGCGTTCACGCCGAGTTCCTTCATATAGTCTGCCTTCTCGGAAACGCCGAGGTAGGTGCCCTTATGCGTCACATTTGCCGCCATGGTAAAGCCGCGGACATGCAGCTTGTAAAGCACCATGTCGGAATACGGAACCGACGGATGCCGGTCGCCCTGCCACGAAAACTCATGGAACCGTATCGGCGAACGAAGCGCCGCGCGTTCCTTCTTTGAAAGCTTCTTTCCGAAGCTGCCGCGGCCGAGCACCAGTTTCGCATACGGGTCTAAGAACCGCTCGCCCTTTGCTTCATAAAGGTACGTGCGGCCTTTCGCGGCGTCCGCAACCTGCACTGAGAAGATATCGCCGTAGCGGTCCTCTTCGCCGAGGCAGACGCTGTAAAGCGGCGTCTTCGCGCTGCCGTCATAGACGTGAAGCGTCACTTCGCTTACGCCGGGAAGCGCCACGGCATAATTCACCGTGCGCCCTGTAACGGTCGCGCCGAGCACGGACGGGTCGCCTTCCGAAACACTTATGTTGTAGTCACCCAATACTTTCATGTATTCCTCTAGTCGTCTTCCTCTTCGATTACGGCGAGTTTCTGACGCTTTCTTGCCATCTCGTCGTTTGCGAGGTATTCGTCGTAGGTCGTAACCTTATCGATCAGCGTGCCGCCCGGTACGATTTCCATGATACGGTTCGCAACAGTCTCGATAAACTGGTGGTCAAGGCACGTGAACAGCGCCACGCCCGGGAACTTGATCATACCGTTGTTAAGGGCGGTAATGGATTCCATGTCGAGATGGTTGGTGGGCTCGTCCATGATCAGAACGTTGGCGCCCATGATCATCATCTTCGAAAGCATAACGCGGACGCGCTCGCCTCCGGAGAGAACATTGACCGGCTTTACGCCGTCATCGCCTGCGAAAAGCATTCTTCCGAGGAAGCCGCGCACATAGGTCACATCCTTCTCGGGGGAGAACGGCATCAGGAAATCAACAATGGATTCGCTGCCGCGGAACAGTTCGGTGTTGTCCTTCGGGAAGTAAGCCTGCGTTGTCGTAACGCCCCACTTGATCTCACCCGAATCCGGCTCCATCTCGCCGGCGAGAATCTTAAAGAGTGCCGTCGCCGCAAGCGTGTTGCCGCCGACGAAAGCAATCTTGTCTTCTCTTCCTACGACGAACGAGATGTCGTCGAGAAGCTTCACGCCGTCAACGGTCTTCGAAACATGGGATACCGTAAGCACTTCGTTTCCGATCTCGCGGAACGGCCGGAAATCGATGTAGGGATACTTTCTGCTTGACGGACGGATGTCATCCAGTTCGATCTTCTCAAGGGCGCGCTTACGGGAAGTCGCCTGCTTGGATTTCGAAGCGTTGGCGGAGAACCGCTGAATGAATTCCTGCAGTTCCTTAATCTTCTCTTCCTTCTTGCGGTTTGCTTCCTTCATCTGGCGGATCATCAGCTGGCTGGACTCGTACCAGAAATCGTAGTTGCCGGCGTACAGCTGAATCTTCGAGTAGTCGATATCCGCGATGTGCGTGCAGACCTTGTTTAAGAAATAACGGTCGTGGCTGACCACGATGACCGTGTTGTCGAAGTTGATCAGAAACTCTTCAAGCCAGATAATCGCGTCGAGGTCGAGGTGGTTGGTCGGCTCGTCAAGAAGAAGAATGTCCGGGTTTCCGAACAGCGCCTGCGCAAGCAATACCTTCACCTTATCGTTGCCGTTTAATTCGCTCATCTGCGTGTAGTGAAGCTCGGTGTCGATTCCGAGGCCGTTCAGAAGCGTTGCCGCATCGGACTCCGCCTCCCAGCCGTTCATCTCGGCAAATTCGGTCTCTAACTCACTCGCGCGGATGCCGTCCTCGTCGGTGAAGTCTTCCTTCGCGTAGATGGCATCTTTCTCCTTCATGATGTCATACAGCCGCTGGTTTCCCATGATGACGGTGTCGAGCACGTTGAAGGCGTCGTATTTGAAGTGGTCCTGCTGCAGGAACGAAAGACGCTGGCCGGGCGTGATGACAACCTCGCCCTTGCTTGGCTCGAGCTGCCCGTTCAGAATCTTTAGAAACGTTGACTTACCGGCGCCGTTCGCGCCGATAATGCCGTAGCAGTTTCCTTCCGTGAATTTGATGTTTACGTCCTCGAAAAGCGCTTTCTTTCCGATCCGCAGCGTTACGTTACATGCCTGAATCATAAAACTCTCCTGCTTATTTCATAACCGGGCGGGGCACATGCGCGCACATGCCCCGTCCCATTTGATTTCCTAAATTTCGTACAGCATCTCGCCGTAGGTCGGTACCGGCCACAGGCTGTGGTCCACAA
>CAMZEW010000113.1:0-5473 GCA_947305875.1 uncultured Lachnoclostridium sp. | reverse complement strand
CATGAAGAACGCGCTGTAGAACAGCCATTCAAAGTACCCGAGGAACCGCATCACGCCCTGATGAATCACAAGCGACGGACAGATCCGCCACAGCAACCCGACCGCGAAGAAGTTGTTCTTCACCGCGCGCGACCGCGTGATCTCGGGCTTCTTTCTCTCTCCCATCGAATCCCCTCCCTTCGATAAAAAATTAGTGCCATTCTACTCCCGCGCGCGCTTTCTGTCAAGAAAAAACTGTAATCGGAAAAATAGACACATTTTTCGCTTGTCTTATTCCGAAAAATGCTATAAATTATAAGTTAGATATATTACTAACCCGCGAGGAGAATATTCCATGAAAAAAGTGAAGCTAAAGAGACCGAACGAGAGAACCCCTCTTGTGAAAGAAATCTATACTGCGGATCCGTCCGCACATGTATTCGACGGCAAGATTTACATCTATCCGTCGCATGACTTTGCGCATGACTGTCCCGATGACGACAACGGCGACCAGTACATCATGAAGGATTACCACGTGCTGTCGATGGACAGCCTCGATTCCCCGTGTGTGGATAACGGACTGGCTCTTTCCGAGGACGATATCCCGTGGGTGAAGAACCAGATGTGGGCGCCGGACTGCGTTAAGAAGAACGGCAAGTATTATCTTGTATTTCCGGCTAAGGATCATGACGGACAGTTCCATATCGGCGTAGCCGAGTCCGATTCGCCGGTAGGCCCGTTCAAGCCGCAGGCAAACTACATTAAGGGCAGCTACAGCATCGACCCCGCCGTTCTCGTTGACGATGACGGACGCACCTACTGCTACTACGGCGGTCTGTGGGGCGGCCAGCTCGAGATGTGGCAGGACGGGACGTTCAATCCCGACGCGCACCGTCCGGAGGGTGATGCGCCCGCGCTCGGACCGATGTTCGCCGAGTTCAACGACAAGATGGACGGCTTCAAGCGGAAGCCGAAGCACATTAAGATTCTCGACGAGAAGGGCAAGCCGATCAAGGCCGGCGACGAAGACCGCCGCTACTTCGAAGGTCCCTGGATGCATAAGTTCAACGGTAAGTATTATCTTTCCTACTCGACCGGTACCACGCATTATCTCTGCTATGCGGAGGGCGAGAAGCCGGAAGGTCCGTTCACTTACAAGGGGCGCATCATGGAGCCGGTACTCGGCTGGACAACGCACCATTCCATCGTGAAGATCGGGCGCGAGTGGTTCCTGTTCTACCATGACTGCGAGCTTTCGGGCGGCGTTACGCATGAGCGCTGCGTGAAGTACACGAAGTTGACCATCCATAAGGACGGCACAATCGATACGATTTATCCGTACGAGTTTGAACGCTGATCATACGACTCCGGCAGCCGCATCGGCTGCCGGTTTTTCACCTGCGGGAACGCTTCCGTTGGGGATTCGGGAGTTTCCTGCTGATTCCGTCCTTTATGAAGGGAGGGGTTTACTTGAAAAAAAGAAAAGTTGCCGTATTCCTGAACGGCTGGAACAATGAGAATACCTGCCGGTTTCTGACCGGGCTTCGGGATCATTCCGCGGAGAATTCCGTGGATTATTATGTCTTCGTTTCGCATGCCATCTACTCGTGTACCGAAACCGAGATTAAAAGCATGTGTACGATATTCGACCTGCCGGACCTTAGTAGGTTCGACGCGGCGATTTTGTTTACGCCTGGGTTAAACTTCACGGAAGTCATTAACCAGCTGATTATCAAGCTGGAGCGTTCCGGTATCCCGGTTATCAGCATCGGTCTTCGGCATCCCGGATTTTATTATGTCGGCATCAACAACTATACCGGCATGCGCCAGCTCTGCGACCATCTGTTTGAGATACATAACGTGAGGGATATCACATTTATCGCGGGGTCAAGAGAGAACGAGGACTCCAACACCCGTCTGCAGGCGCTTACCGATTCCGTGCTGGCGCACGGCGTCCCGTTCGGCGAGGAGAACGTCTTCTATTCGAACTGGGAAGTCAGCCCCGTAACGGAAGAATTTGAGCGCCGCTTTAAGAGCGGGGCGAAGCTTTCGGACGCGTACATCTGTGCGAACGACCAGCTTGCGGAGACCGTCAGCTACGCGATGACCGACTGTGGTTACGAGCCCGATGCCGCGATTATAACCGGTTTCGATTTTCAGCAGGAAGGACAGAACTTCTATCCTTCGCTTGCTTCGGTCGACCAGTGCTATGACATTGTCGGCGAGCGTTCGGCGGAACTGCTCTATCATATCTTCGAGGGAGAAGCGGTCGAGGAAGAGCTCCTTGTCGACTGTGTCTTCCATCCCGGCGAAAGCTGCGGCTGTCTCGACAGCCGTTCGGATGATGTGCACCGGCGCACGGTGGCCCGCGGGATTCCGCGCCACTTTTCGATGAACGAATTCGTGGATCAGCGGTTCCAGTCGATGGAGCGTGAGATTGTGCAGGCCGCGGATTACGATGATATGAAGGACCGGCTCACGCGGCTGTTCCGCGCAAACGGGCTTGAGGGCGGCACGTTCTACATCATGATGGATCCGCACGTCGTGGATTTCTCGCTTGGGGGAATTACCGACTTCCCGCTGTTTCAATACGCCGATCTGATGGACACAATTGTCGCGAAACGGGACGGAAATCTGCTTTCGCCTGAGGTTATCCCGACGGCGCAGCTGTTGCCGGATGCCGATGCGGCGGACCCCGCCAACCATCAGTATTTCTTCGTTCCGATTTACTATGAAACCTATGTGTGCGGCTACATTGTTTTGGCTGACTGCCCCGACTGGCTTCGCGAGTGGTATTTCCATGTGTGCGAGAGCCGCTTCAACGGAGCGCTTATCGCCTATTGCCACAACATGCAGCTGACCGCGCTCAATACGAAGCTTTCCATGCTGATGGAGAAAGATTCTCTGACATTTGTCAAGAACCGGACCGCCTACGACCGGTACGTGAAGAAGCTCGAGTCGCAGATGGCCGGCGGAGACTTCGAACCGTTCGCGGTTGTCTGCTTCGACCTGAACAACCTGAAATCCGTCAACGACGAGCTCGGCCACGAGGCCGGCGACGAGTATATCAAGAAGTGCTGCAAGCTGATCTGTAACACCTACAAGCACAGCCCGGTGTTCCGAATCGGCGGCGACGAATTTGTCGCGATTGCCGTGCATGACGATTACCTGCACCGCTACGAGCTCCTGAAAGAGATGCGCGACCATATGGAAGAGCTTCGGGTGGATCCCGCGAAACGGATGATTGACCGGATTTCCGTTGCCTCCGGCCTCTCCGACTGCTGCGAGCACGTCGGCGACGATTACAGCGCAATCTTCCGCCGCGCCGACACGAGAATGTACGAGAATAAGAAGGTAATGAAGGAGAAGAGATAGAAAGAAAACCGTGGAACCGGTAAAGCGAGTATGAAACCAAGCAAAGGGCATACCTAGCGGCGTTTTGTCGTCCCAGGTATGCCCCTGTTGCTTTTTAGGCAAGTGGTGAAACCGGAAAAAGGGCATACCTGGCGGCGTTTTGTCGTCCCAGGTATGCCCCTGTTGCTTTTCAGACAAGTAGTGGAACAGGTAAAGGGGCATACCTGACGGTGTTTTGTCATCCCGGGTATGCCCCTGTATCATTTTTCACAAGAGCACCTTTTTAATCCATCGGTTAATGACTGTTGGCGTCAAAGGGCATCCGGCTGACTCCTCCGTTATGATGAGATTCTTCCCTTGGATAAATCCGTTTTCCTCATAAGCATGGACTTTATGTATCGCCGCATCTGCATAGGATTCATCTCCCATCCGTCCAAGATGCTCCCAAAGAATTATTTCTCTTCGATGTACATTCAAGCAACGAAAATCCGTATAGGCAACCCCATATCCTTTCAGGCGAATCGGATATTCGTAATGATAAGGGATTCCGTTCTTAATGAGAGCCTCGGCAATCATCAGTTCGGACTTGGATCTTACAAGTTCTCCTTTCCCCGTCTCATATTGCTTATTCTCAGAAAAGCCACCCATCGATTCGTATTCTTCGCTCAAAAAGTTTTGAATATACTCTTCTCTGGTAGGAGTAATCCTGTGAATCAACGCCTTTCGCCCGGCGGAGTGCCCGGAATAAATCTCTTCCATGCATTTCGGGAAGGACTGCTTACTGATTCTATCCAAAATCAGTATTTCACGCGTAATTTGTGTCCTAATCTCTTCCAAATATTCACAATTGACAATTTTCTCCGCTTTTCCCCTCTCACATTTCGGAATATACTCCCACGGCGCTCCGGAATGCTTCTTCCAATAATACTGAAATGCTTTTTTGTGCGGGATGGCTTTTACCATCCCGCCCGGGTGCGGTTGTTGTTTTTTCTCTAGTTCTTTTAGCATCTTACTTAAAAGAACTCTCCTCTCGTCCAACAGCAACAATAAAGCTTCTCTGTTATTCTCTAAACGATAATACTCCATAACGCCCCAAAAATCTTTATTCGTGGGAACAGTATACAGGTTATCGCAATTTCATTGCAAGTAGAAAAATCAGCGCTTCTATTGACAGTTTTTCACAAGAAAAAGTGCACAATACACGATGCCCCTCATCTCAGAAAAGCCAGTATTTATGCCTTTTAGACGTGCCAAAGAGAAACCTGAAAAATGCCATTTTACCCTAAACACGACTCATCCGAAATCTCATCCCTGACGCGAAAAATGTAAAACAAACACAAAGGCATACTCGACGGAAGATCTCCGTCTCAGGTATGCCCCTGTTGCTTTTAGGCGAGTGGTGGAACCGGCAAAGGGGCATACCGGGCGGCAGATTTCCATCCCAGGCATGCCCCTTTGCCTTTTAGGCAAGTGGTGGAAACGATAAAGGAGCATACCTGGCGGAAGTTTTCCGTCCCGGGCATGCCCCTGTTGCTTTTCTTACCACTCCGCTCGCGAAACTCGCGATGCTCGTTTCGCTCGCTGTACGCGCGCTCGGCAATCATTCGCGGACTTCGTCCGCTTATAACATAAAAAGAACCCGCGCTCTCATCGGAAACGTTGTTTCCATGAGGCGCTCGGGTCCTTTCTCTGTTACCGGCTCTCGCCGGAATGATTGCTCTCGCTTACCACTCAAACTTTTTCTCAAAGTAAGCCTTCAAATCTTCTATCTTGATTCTTTCCTGCTCCATCGTGTCACGGTCACGGACGGTTACGCAGCCGTCGGTCTCGGAATCGAAATCGTAGGTTACGCAGAACGGCGTACCGATTTCGTCCTGACGGCGGTAACGCTTACCGATGTTTCCGCGGTCATCATATTCGCAGTTATAGTATTTGCTGAGCTCGGCGTAAATCTTGTCCGCACCGTCGGCAAGCTTCTTCGAAAGCGGAAGCACACCGATCTTCACCGGTGCAAGCGCCGGATGGAAATGAAGTACGGTACGCACGTCGCCCTCCGCAAGCTCTTCCTCATCGTAAGCGGCGCACAGGAACGCAAGAACGACACGGTCTGCGCCGAGTGACGGCTCAACAACGTAAGGCG
>CAMZEW010000112.1:0-5518 GCA_947305875.1 uncultured Lachnoclostridium sp. | reverse complement strand
ATATTGACTGCTATTTAGAATGCCTCGAAAAAGAGTTGACTGGGGTAAGCGTTATTGCCCCAGGTAACGCTACAACTATCATTAACACGGATGCGTTATCGGCTTTTTCAGAAGCACTTATATTGTGGTTTGGAAATACACCCTTAGTCGTCAGTAATCTTGTAGAGTTTGTGGTTAATCCGATTGCTGTCGAAGAATACGCAGATCGGAGCCAAGCAGTAGACAGTCTCTTTTTCCCAATTATTGGGCATGTGTTAAGAAATGTAATATACTTGAGCGCTGACTCGTGCTTTTTGGAGTTTGATAACGGCATAAGGCTTATCTTTTCGGGGATTGAAAAAGGACAAGATCGTGTAGTCGCTTTCGAGCTTTCGTCCTATGAGAAGATTGATTTCGATGGGCTTCGGATTGATAGTATTATTTGCCAAGAACGAGGATTGTCAGAAGAGTGTTCTTTAATCTTAATGTCCGACGAAAAGGCATACTTGGCATACTTCGTTGAAGATAATTCTTCCTGCAATCACATAGAAGGCTTTGAGTGTGGCCGGATGCTTCTGCGGGATTATGTGCGGCAAATAGTGATTCCTAAGCCTACGGCCACTCACGCATATTATAAGGACGGACAAGTATACGCTATATGGATAGAGTGCGAGGACGAGCATTTGTATATCAGAGCATTAGAACCATATCTTTATGGCCTTGAGATTGCGCTCTCGGATGAAGTCATCAATATGGAAGAATGCGACAGCAAACTGGACTTATGCAAAAAGGAGTTGAAGTACAAAGAGATTAACATGCTGGATCGTTTATAATTCCTATAAGCAGACACTTGAAGAGTACTTATGGTAATTTGATGTTCACATTGTAGGAGCAGAGAAAAAGTTCTAAGGAGGGGGAGCCCAATGAAAAACGCACTCTTTTTCGTCATGTTCATCCTGGTCATCGGGATGGGAGTGTTCGGATTTATCAAGATCCGGCAGATGAAGCAGGAACAGAAAGAGGCAATGTTCAACGAGAAGGAAAACGACTCATACCGGGAGTATATGAACAAGGCGAGTCAGCTGCTTGACGCGATGGAGGCGGCGATGCCGCTTGTGGAAGAGCAGTGCGCGCGGATTGAAAAGGTGCTTGCTGACGGCGTTTCGTATGAGGAACTGAAGGAGGATGTCGCATTTGCCGAAGCGCAAAGTGTAATCCGCGCCAAATGTGATGAGTTTCAGAGTCAGTTTGAGTCGCTTGACAAAAGCTGCCCGGACAAGATGACCGGGGTCAATTCCTCGGTGGGCGATTGCTTCGTTGTATTTGCCCAGTGGGTGAAACTGACGGAGGAGCCGCCGACCGGCAAGTACGTGATTTCGGACTCCCGCAGTATGATGCAGTACACATTCACTTCCGCGCTCAATATGGCGCGGACGGTTATCAGAAATCAGGAAGCAATGCTCAAGTTTCAGGACAGACAGAAAGATTTACTACATTAGTAGAACGATTATTTTATAAGAAGGAGGCGCGTATGAATACCATCAAATGCCCCAAATGCGGAGAAGTCTTCACGGTCGATGAATCCGGCTATGCCGCGATTGTTAAGCAGGTGCACGACGCGGAATTCCATAAGGAAATCGCACAGCGCGAGAAGGATATGAAGACCGAGAAGGAGAACGCGGTGTCGCTCGCGGTAGCGAAGGCGGAAGCCGATCGGGACAAGACCATCGCGGAACTGAAGACCAAGCTCGCGACCTACGAAGCCGACAAGCAGGCGCAGATTTTGAAGCTCACCTCCGAGAACGCGCTCGCGCTTGCCGAGAAGGAGCAGGAGATTGAACGCCTTTCCGGGCAGATTAAGCTCGACAAGACAAAATCGGCAAATGCCATTGAGCAGGCCGTTCAGCAGAAAGACAAGCAGATTCTCGAACTGCAGAATCAGATTTCTTTAGAGCAGAAGAAGAGCGAGCTCGATGTGAAGAATCTCAATGAAAGCTATGCGGCCGAGCTGAAGCGCAAGGACGAAGAGATTGCGTATTATAAGGAATTCAAGGCGCGCCAGTCGACCAAGATGATCGGCGAGAGCCTCGAGCAGCACTGCGAGACGGAATTCAACAAGCTGCGCGCCACGGCGTTCCCGAACGCGTACTTCGAGAAGGACAACGATGCGCGCTCCGGCAGCAAAGGCGACTTCATATACCGCGAGAGCAAGGACGACGTGGAGTTCATCTCAATCATGTTCGAGATGAAGAATGAGATGGACACGACGGCGACCAAGCACAAGAACGAGGATTTCTTCAAGGAACTCGATAAGGACCGCACGGAGAAGAAGTGCGAGTACGCCGTACTGGTGTCGCTGCTTGAGGCGGACAGCGAGCTGTACAATTCCGGCATCGTCGACGTGTCCTACCGCTATGACAAGATGTATGTGGTCCGCCCGCAGTTCTTCATCCCGCTGATTTCGATTCTCCGTAACGCTGCACTCAATTCGGTGTCCTACAAGCAGGAGCTCGCGCAGGTCAGAAGCCAGAACATCGACGTTACGAATTTCGAGAACAGCCTCATGGATTTCAAGGACAAATTCAGTAACAACTACCGTCTCGCAAGCGAAAAATTCCAGAAGGCAATCTCCGAAATCGACTCAACAATCGACCACCTGCAGAAGGTCAAGGATGCGCTTCTCGGCTCCGAGCGGCAGCTCCGCCTCGCGAACGACAAAGCCCAGGATCTGAGCCTCAAGAAGCTCACGAAAGACAATCCGACGATGCAGGCGAAGTTCGCGGAACTGAAAGACAATTGACAGCAGATGACGCATATGAACGGAAGGGTGTGGCAGCAGTCACACCCTTTTTCTTTCGAAAAATGTCACATTTTCGCTTGACATCACATATACTTCGTGTTACGATGTATTCCATGAAAGGAGGTATATCATGGACGGACAGATGAAACGCGGTCTTTTGGATGTCTGTGTGCTTGCGGCAATCAAGGACGAAGACTCCTACGGCTACAAAATCATTAAAGACCTGAAGCCTTACGCAGAGCTTTCCGAGTCGACGCTTTACACGATTCTGAAGCGGCTCGAGGCGGCCGGAATGTTGACGGTTCGGACTGCCGAACATGACGGCAGGCTTCGAAAGTACTACCGGATTACCCCCGCAGGAGTGGAGCGCATTGAAGCGTTTCTGCTTGATTGGAAAGAAATCATGATGATTTATCAATTCGTAACAAAGGAGGATGAGCGGCATGAATAAGCAGGAATTCCTGGGGCTGCTCCGAAGAGAGCTTTCCGGGCTGCCGCAGGGTGACATTGAGGAGCGCGTGGCATTTTACGCGGAAATGATTGACGACCGCATGGAAGAGGGCCTCACCGAGGAGGAAGCAGTTGATGCGGTCGGACCGGTCGGTCCCATCGTGCTGCAGACGATTTCGGAGACCCCGCTTACGAGAATCGTGAAGGAACGGGTGCAGCCGAAACGTCGTATGAAGGCGTGGGAGATTGTTCTCTTAGTGCTTGGATCGCCGATCTGGCTGTCTTTGATTATCGCTTTCTTCGCGGTTGTTTATTCGATTATCGTGACGCTGTGGGCCGTCGCGCTTTCGTTCTGGGCGGCGTTCGCCGGAATGTGGTGGGGCGTCATCGCAGTCAGTGCGGTGGGTTCCTACATTATCTGGTCAGGACACCTGATCCAGGGACTCGCGATGATCGGCGCGGCGATGGTGATTGCGGGCGTGGCAATCTTTTTCTATTACGTGTGTGTATGGACGGGACGGTTTACGCTGTACGCGACGAAGCGCATCGCGATTTGGACAAAGCATCTGTTCGTGAAGAAGAAAGGGGTGGAGGAATATGCGTAGAGCGCCTGAGTTTTTCACCGGCCTCGCGATTGTTCTGATAGCCGGAGGCGGGATACTGTTTAGTGTGATGATGACCCTTCTGGGGTGGGATTTTACGCGGCTCGACACACGCAAATTCGTGCAGGACAGCGTCACGAAAGAGGGCGACATTCAGAAGCTGACAATTAAGAACGCGACGGCGGATATACGGATTAAGAAATCGGATGACGACAAGTTCCACGTTGATTTCGATGTGCCCAAGAACTCGAAGCGCGACGTCACGGTTGACGGGGATACGCTTTCCGTTGAATTCGGTGACAGCAAGAAATGGAGCGAGCACATCTTCAACGTCAAGAGCCCGAAGATTACGGTTTCCGTACCGGAGAAGCAGTACGAAATGCTGAAGGTCAACTGCAGCACCGGAAACATCACGATTGAGAGCGGATTTACGTTTAACAGCGTGGACATATTGGGCAACACTTCGGAATTGACGATTAAGTCTCTTGAGGCAACGGATGTGACCATACGAACCTCGACCGGCGACATCGAAATCGACGGCCTTAAGGCGGATACGGTCGTGCTGAAGGGAAATACATCCGACATGAAGCTTCAGAGTCTGACGATTGCTAAGAACATCTCAATTGAGACGTCCACCGGCGACGTATGGTGCTCCTTCACGCACGACGTAAACGTCGACGCGAAGACAAGCACCGGCCGCATCAAGACCGACAGCGCCGACACAGGCGTGCCGTGCAAAATCCGGACATCGACCGGGGACGTGACGGTGAAGAGGGAGAAGTAGGGGGATATAGGCAACAGTTGTGTGAAGTTTCGGGTGAAGTATTAGGCGAAGCTGTTGTAAAGCTATAAAAGCAAGTGGAAAGCAACCTGATTGGCTGGAAAAGGCCGACTGGGTTGCTTTTTTCTTCGGAGGGAGAGTGGGGAGGCAACCTAGGAAAAGGAAAGCCGGTGCTTGGGTTGCCTTTTTCGTTGGTTGGAAGTCGGAAAGGCAACCTGGGAAGAGAAAGACAGGGCTATGGGTTGCCTTTTGGATCGAAAGCAGGCTGAAAAGGCAACCCGGAAATCGAGAAATAGACAATCGGGTTGCTTTTGCCCCTGACGGCAGGCCGGAAAGGTGACCCGAATTGCAAAAAAGAAGCCCTGCCGTTTGGCAGGGCGTTGGAATTCTTTTATAGATTCTCCGTCATAGACTTGACATATTCACCGACCGGGCCGGCAGCGTCTCTGCCGTACTTCTCGACGATCTTTACGATGGCCGAGCCGACAATTGCTCCGTCGGAGACGGCTGCCATCGCACGGGCCTGTTCGGGAGTGGAGATTCCGAAACCGACGGCGCAGGGAATAGAAGTGTTCTCGCGGACAAGCTTCACCATAGAGGAGATGTCGGCGTTACCTCCGCCGATACCGGTCACGCCGAGGCGCGACACGATGTACAGGAAGCCCTCGGCTTCTGCCGCGATTTTGGCGATGCGGTGCTCGGATGTCGGTGCAATCAGGGAGATGAAATCGATGCCGTACCTCCGGCTGTAGGGAAGGAATTCTTCCTTCTCCTCGAACGGCACGTCGGGCAGGATGATGCCGTCCATTTCGATTTCCTTACAGGTCGCAAAGAAGCGGTCGGCGCCGTACGAGAACACGACGTTCGCGTAGGTCATGAAGACCATCGGCACGGTCACGTCACGCC
>CAMZEW010000111.1:0-5548 GCA_947305875.1 uncultured Lachnoclostridium sp. | reverse complement strand
CACCGAGATGAATTCCGGCTGCATCTGCTGCTCGCTCGTCGGCGATTTCTCGGAAGCGCTTGTCAAGGTGAAAGAGCAGTTCCATCCGGACCGCATCATTATCGAGCCCTCGGGCGTCGGCAAGCTTTCCGATGTTGAGAAGGCGGTGGAACGGATCGGGGATCCGGACTTCGTCATCTGCGGTCTCACGACGGTTGTGGATGCAGGCAAATGCCGGATTTACATGAAGAACTTCGGCGAGTTCTTCAATAACCAGGTCGAGTATGCGCACACGATTCTTCTGAGCCGTTCGCAGAATGTTTCCGAGGAGAAACTGCAGGCATGCGTTGCATTGCTTCGGAGCAAGAACACCGAGGCCGTGATCGTTACGACGCCTTGGGACGAACTGACCGGCGCGCAGATACTTGCCGCAATGAGCACGAAAGTGGACCTTGCGAAGCAGCTCCTTGAGGAAGAAGACATCTGCCCCGAGTGCGGACACCATCACCATGACGATGAAGAGTGCTGCCACGAGCATCATCACCATCACGACGATGACGATGATGACGAGCACGAACATGAGCACCATCATCACCACGATGATGACGACGATGACGACGATGACGAGCACGAACATGAGCACCATCATCATCACCACGATGACGACGATGACGACCATGAATGCTGCCACCATGACCACGAGCACCACCATCACGACGGCGAGTGCGGCTGCGGCCATGACCATCACCATCATCACGCGGACGAGGTATTCACAAGCTGGGGCCGCGAGACGCCGAAGAAATTCGAGCGCGAAGTGCTTGACGACATTCTCGACAAGCTTTCGGATTCCGAGGATTACGGCATTATCCTCCGTGCCAAGGGCATTGTTCCCGGTACGGACGGCAAATGGTATCACTTCGACCTCACGCCCGGCGAGTATGAAATCCGCGAAGGCGCATCCGACATTATCGGACGCCTGTGCGTAATCGGCAGCAAGCTGAAAGAGGACGCGATTGCAGAGCTTTTTGAAGTACAGTGAGGAACACCATGGAAAAACCCGTATTCATCATAAACGGATTTCTGGACGGCGGTAAGACGACCTTCATCAAGGAAACGCTTAACGACCCGCAGTTCCTCGCAGGCGGTAAACTCCTGATCATTCTCTGCGAAGAGGGCGAAGAGGAGTTTGACGAGGCCGCACTTGCGAAGAAGGGCGTTTCAATCATCTCCGTTGAGGAGCAGTCGCAGCTGACCGGCGAGTTTCTGAACGGGCTCGAGCTCTATTACAATCCGAATATGATTCTGTTTGAAATGAACGGCATGTGGAACATGGACGAGATGATGGAATTAGACTACCCGGAGTCCTGGGTGCCTTCGCAGGTCATCTCGCTGTTCGACGGCTCCACGCTCGGAAGCTACCTGACGAACATGCGTAAAATGGTACTCGATCTCGTCCGGTATTCCGATATCATCATCATAAACCGGTGCGACGACAACACCGACAAGACGATGATCCGCCGGAGCATCAAGCCCGTAAACCGCAAGGCGCAGATTATCTACGAACGCGCCGACGGCAAGGAAACCGGGCCCGAACAGGAAGAGCTTCCTTACGACATGTCGCAGCAATACCTTGAGATCACCGACGAGGATTACGGCATCTGGTATATGGACTGCATGGACAACCCGAAGGCGTACGAAGGGAAGACCGTGCATTTCCTCGGAATGCTTTATCTTTCGCAGAAGTTTCCGCCCGGAATGTGCGTGCCGGGACGTATGGCCATGACATGCTGCGTCGAAGACATCGCATTTATCGGACTGCTTACGAAGATTCCCGCGGTCGTGGACCGTTCGCTGATTCGTAACCGCACCTGGGTTTATGTGACGGCGACCGTCAAAGTCGAATACCAGAAAGAATACCAGGGCAAGGGGCCGGTGCTTTACGCAACGCGGTTCGAGCCCGCACCGGAACCGGCCGAGAAGACCGTATACTTTACATAAAGGACTGCCATGAACAGTTTGAAACAAAACGATTTCACGAATGTCAAAGTGCTCGGAAGAACATCAAAACAGAACCCGTATGTCCTTTTTTGGACCGGTAGCCGCTATGAGATGAACGTCCGCGCCGCGAACCTGAGTGTTGTGATTACCGCTTCCTTCGGGATGCACGAGCAGTGGATTGTCGTGACCGTCGACGGCGCGCCGATGATCCGCATGCCGCTTGCTTTCGGGGCAAATGAGATCGCAATCCTTCGAAACCGGAACCCGGAACGGGAGCATAACATCCGGATTATCAAGGAAACGCCCGTCATGCCAAACGACGGCGACCCGTATATCGAACTGACCGGGATTATTACGGACGGCGAGCTTCTGCCGGTTCCTTATAAGAAACGGAAGCTTCTGTTCATTGGCGATTCGATTACGTCCGGGGAAGGGGCAGCCGGAGCGGTTTCCGAAGAGGACTGGGTTTCGGCCGTTTTCTCGGCTTACGACAATTATGCTTATATGACCGCGGAGCTTTTGGACGCCGATTATCAGGCGCTTTCGCAGAGCGGCTGGGGCGTTCTGTGCGGTTATGACAACGACTTAAGGCATAACCTTCCGGACCATTTTTGTAAGGTCTGTTCCATCGCCTACGCGGACGGTCCCGAAAGACCGGTGCGCGGAGCGGAAGAGGATTTTGATTTTGCTTCGTTTCAGCCGGATGCGGTAATCATCAATCTTGCGACCAATGACGGAAACGGGCTTACCATGCCGCCCTTTACGAACCCGTCAACAGGCGAAACGTTTCAGATGAAGCCCGGGGAAGGAAGCATTCTTTCGGCGGAATGCACGGAGCGGTTCTGTAAGAAAGCCGTGGCATTTGTCTCCGGAATCCGCTGCGCCTACCCGCAGGCGAAGATCTTCTGGGTTTACGGAATGCTCGGAAATCCGATGGAGCCGGTAATCCGGACCGCGCTTTCGTTATACCGGGACGTGACCGGCGACGACATGCCCGAGTACATCCTGCTTCCTGCGGCAGCGGAGGACTCGTTCGGGGCCAGATGGCATCCGGGACATCTTAATCATAAGCAGGCATCGCAAGTGATTTCACGCCGTCTTTCGGCGGTGTTTGAAAAAACGGAGTAGGGAACTCCGATATCAAACTCCCGTGTGACTTCGGGGAAAGGAGAAATTGAAAATGGCCTTTTTACAGCTGAAAAACATCGGTAAGATTTACGTTTCCGAAGGAACCGTCGCAGTCGGCATCCGGAACGTAAATCTTTCCTTTGAGCGGGGCGAATTCGTTGCGATTACCGGCGCGTCCGGTTCCGGCAAATCGACCCTTCTCAATGTCATCAGCGGAATGGACACGTATGAGGAAGGCGAGCTGCTGATTGAAGGCAAGCCGACTTCCCATTACATTCAGTCCGACTGGGAAGAGTACCGCGAGAAGTACATTTCCTTTATCTTTCAGGATTACAACATCATCGACAGCTTTACGGTTTTGCAAAACGTCGAGCTTGCATTGATGGACATCCGGAATCCTCTGGAGCGGAGACGACGCGCCGTTGAACTTCTTAAGAGAGTGGGGCTTGAGAGCCACTTAAAGCAGAAGGGAAGCCGTCTGTCCGGCGGACAGAAGCAGCGCTGCGTTATTGCGCGTGCGCTTGCGAAGGACAGCCCGATTATTCTTGCCGACGAGCCTACCGGCAACCTTGACGCGCAGTCGTCGAAGGAAATCGTCGAGCTTCTTCGGGAGGTATCGAAGGACAAACTTCTGATTGTCGTAACGCATAACTATGATGAGGTGAAGGACCACGCAACCAGACACGTGCGTGTATTCGACGGCGCGATTGAGTCGGATGACCGCATGGTTTCGGATGCGGAGACACCAATCATGGGCGCGGAACCGGAGCCGGTTGCGGGACAGTCACCGGACCGTGTATATGACCTTCGGAACGGACTCCGTCTCGGCTGGGCATCGTTCCTTGCGAAGCCGAAGCTGACCGTCTTTATCTGTTTCATTCTCTTCATGGGAGTGCTCGGCTCGGCCTATATTACCGGCGCGCTCGGGGATGCCTTTGCGATGTTCGGCAAATTCTACATGTTCGAGCCCGCCAAGGGCCGCGTAATCGTTTCGCATCATACGAATCAGGGATTCACGGAAGCTGAACTTCAAAAGCTCGTGGATGATTACGGCGCAAAATCCTACTTCAAGGACGACGCTATCCTCGATGCCGCAGCCGTGCAGGTGGTGGAAGCCGAGTACGACGTGCAGCGCTTCTTTAAGGAAAGATGGGAATATAAGACTTTGAATTTCGGTGCCACGACGAAGCATTTCGGAACGGCTTCCGTCGGGCGGTACCCGAAAGAAATGGACGAGGTCCTTTTATATGTGCCGCTGTGCTGCCAAAACTATTTCGGAAAGAATGAAATCAACGGGAACATCCGTTTCTTTTCGGTCGGCGGAACCTGGTATGACGTTGTCGGAATCAAATACTATATCGACAACACGAAGCAGCCGCAGGTTGTCATGACGGAAGAAGCCTATGCGAAGCTTTCTTCTTATGTTTCCAGGAACTGGAAGAAATTCCGGGATCTCGGCCGGCAGAGCAATACCTACACAATGATTTACAATACGATGATGAACATGATGGGAAGTAACGACAATGTCTACAATCAGGCATCCCTGTTCTTCTCTTCGGATGCGAAAGCGAAGAAGGCTGCCGCCAAACTCCGCGAAGACGGGTATCTGGCCGCCACCTCGAAGGATACGTACAGCCCGGACGTATTCGCTTTGATTGTCCGTGCCATGGCCGGCGGATTCAGTTTCGTTATCTGGGTGATTGCAATCGTATTCCTGATTTTCTTTGTGAATCTCACGACGCACCGGTCACTCGATGTGATTAAGAATGATCTTACGATATTCCGATCGATGGGTATTTCGGTACGGATCATCAAAATCAGCATGTACTTAAGAATGTACATTTCGATTCTGCCGGGACTTTTGGTGACGGCTGTCGCATTTGTCCTGATTTACACCTCGCCGAATTACAACGGCATGATCCGGTTCCTGCACTGGTATGAATATCTCTTTATCATCGTCGGAATCACGGCGATTACGACGCTTGTCACAAGAAAGCAGATTCACCGTCTCTTCGAGGAGAGCGTTAAGAAGACGCTGAAGGGAGGTGCGGAAGCATGATTAAACTGGAAGGATTACAGAAGTATTTCAATAAAGGCAAACAGAACGAAATTCACGTTATCAACGACATTTCGTTAGACCTTCCCGATCACGGCATGGTTGCCGTATTCGGACGGAGCGGCTGCGGTAAGACAACACTTTTAAATGTCATCGGCGGTCTTGACAAAGTGCAGAAGGGTTCGGTGTTCATCGAGGGACAGAAGATGAGCGCCAATCAGGATGAGCTTCGGAATCAGTATATCGGATACATTTTCCAGAACTATTGCTTAAACGGCAACGACAGCTGCTTCGACAATGTCGCGACGTCGCTTCGGCTGTGCGGCATGGAAGATGAGGAAGAAATCAAAAACCGCGTGCATACCGCGCTTTCCGCGGTCGGCATGG
>CAMZEW010000110.1:0-5574 GCA_947305875.1 uncultured Lachnoclostridium sp. | reverse complement strand
AGGTTGAGGGCTTCTCCTTTAAGATCAATGGTGACAAAAACGCTGCCGAAGCTTCGTTCAAATCCTTATTCACAAGCTACGGCGCGACCTACAGCGACCGCGACACAAGAATGCAGGACAACGTCGAGCAGAACGCGATGATTGTTAACCTGATCTCGATTTTCTCCTACCTGGCCATCGCAATCTCGGCCATCGGAATCTTTAACAACATCGTGATCAGTTTCAACCAGCGCCGCAAGGAATTTGCCGTGATGGCGTCGGTCGGCATGAACGCCGGCAAACGAAAGAAACTGGTTCTTACCGAAAGCCTGTTGTGCGTCCTGATTGCCGTAATCATTGCCGTACCGTTTACCATCCTCACCAATCATCTGGTAACCGGCCTGCTCTACTACATCGGCACCCCGTTCGACATTCTCTATGACTGGAAGGGAACGCCCGCATTTCTTGTGGCATTTGTCGGAATCGTCTTCCTTGCTTCCCTTTCCACCATGCGGCGGTCCAAGAAATTAAGCGTTGTAAACGAACTCAAATACGAATAAAACCTCGGAGGAAACGAACATGAATGCAATTACCATTAAGGACTTAAATAAATCTTTTGTAAACGGCAGCGAGACTGCACATGTATTAAAGAACATCAATCTTACTGTTGAGAAAGGCGAATTCGTCTCCATCATGGGACCGTCCGGATGCGGCAAATCGACGCTCCTCTACCTTCTCGGCGGCCTTGACAAGCCCACGAGCGGCAGTGTTCTCATCAACGACACGGACCTTGCTTCCATGAAAGAAAAGCAGCTCTGCGACATGCGGAGCGACCAAATCGGTTTCGTGTTCCAGTTCTATAACCTCGTACCGAACTTAAGCGTTGAGGACAACATCGCGCTTCCCTTGATGATTGCCGGTAAGAAGCGCTCCTCTTACAAGAAGAAAATCGACGAAGTGCTCGACATCATCGGCATGACCGACAAGAGAAAGCTGACGCCCCGCGAACTGTCCGGCGGCCAGCAGCAGCGTGTGGCAATTGCCCGTGCGCTCGTCTTCGATCCGGAGATTCTCTTTCTCGACGAGCCCATCGGTAACCTCGATTCGAAGACCGGTATGCGGATTATGGAACTCTTCCGCGAGATCAACAAGAGCCTCGGTATGACCATTGTACAGGTTACCCACTCCGAGGAAGCAGCACTCTACGGCACGAAGCTCGTACGCGTGCGCGACGGCCGCATCGAGTCGGTTGAGGACCTTACAAAAGAAAAAGCCGGTGCAGACCGGCGTGTGAGCTAGGAAGTTCCCTATACTTCAACCTTCATAAATGAGCTGCTTTGAGCTCGACAGAAAAAAGCCTCCGGTGGGATGATCCGGAGGTTTTTTCTGTCTCTAATATATTACGCGAAGGGAATAATGAAATCACTTGCTTCATTTCTGGGTGTATTATATTCCTATAATGTGATAAAAATCTATTGCATTCTTCCTCAAATGTGATACTATCTTACTATAAACACCCGTTAGAGGGGGGATAATCATGGAACTTCCGCTGCAGCTTAAAGATACCGTCGTTCACGGAAACAGCCGCTACCCGTTCGCGGTACACGAAACCGACGCCGAATCGGACGACTCCATGCTGATGCTTTATCTGCACTGGCATGAGGAAGCCGAGCTTCTGCTTGTCGAGAACGGCGACGTGAACGTAAGAATAAACGACCGCACCTTCCATCTGAAGGAAGGCGAGGTCGCCTACATTGCACCTTACGCGCTGCACGCCTGTTACAAGGCAGAATCGAACTCGTGCAGCTTCCTCGCGCTCGTATTCCGTCCCGAGGTCATTGCGCCGGAACGGACGGGCTCTCTTTATGATACTTATCTGGCACCGGTGGAGCGCGGAGACATCCGCCTCCCGGACCATATGAAGCATGACAACGACTGGCAGGAACACGTAATCTCTCTGGTACGCGAGTCCCGCCTGTACGAATACATTCCTTATGATCAGTCGGATCTGATGCTCAGAAGCATCCTGTTCGGCATCTGGTCGGAGCTTTATCAGCACGCGGACCGGAACCCTTCGCCGATGCGTTCCTACAGCCGGCTCGAGCCCGCCCTCAACTATCTCTATAACAACTATCAGCGCTCCATCACGATCGAAGAGCTCGCCGCACAGGTCAACCTGAGCGTAAGCCGTTTCAGCGCGCTGTTCCGGGAGCAGTTCCATACTTCGCCCGTCGCGCATCTTCTCGCCTACCGCCTGCACCAGAGCTGTATTCTTTTGCAGGCGACCGATATGACCGTCGCGGAGATCGCATTTGCCTGCGGTTTCGAAAACCTCAGCAACTTTAACCGGCAGTTCCGGGAACTGAACGGCTGCACGCCCACCGCCTACCGGAACGAAGCCCGCGCCATCCGCGAGGAGCAGACGCACGTTCAGGACGAGCGAAGCCGGATGTTCGAAACGTGGATGCAGTTATCCGAAACGAAGAAGGAAACCTCATAATCCCCGTAGGACATGCCGTAACGTCTGGTGGGATCATTCTGATACGCCGGGCGCGGGTCAAGCGAAAGCACGTTTTTAAGGTCCGAAAGCACTGCTTCGTCCATTCCGAGCGCGAGAGCTTCAGTCTTCACTTCCGAAGGAATCTCCACATCGAGCCGGTAATCGACATACTCTCCCGCCCATCCGGACGCCGCATCCGTGTGGCAGTCCGTATACGGCAGGTAGGGTTTGATGTCATAGACCGGCGTTCCGTTCATCAGATCCGCCCCGGCTACGACCAGCACAGGTCCGTCCGGGGTGTCTGTTTCCACACGCACAAGCCGTACCGACGAAAGCCCAATCGGATTCGGGCGGTACGGGCTTCTGGTCGCGAATACGCCCATTCTCACATTTCCCCCGAGGCGCGGCGGCCGCACCGTCGGGCTCCACTCTTCCTTCCTCTCCGCCTCCGAAAAATCCCACAGAATCCAAAGATGCGAATACCCTTCGATTCCGCGGAGCGCGTCCGGATTCCGGTATGCAGGTTCGAACACGATGCGCGCTTCTTCCGAATCTGCAAGGCCGCTCTGACGCGGGATTCCGAATTTGCCGGTAAAGCGGTTCTCGATTCGGGCAATCACTTTCATCTCCATAGTCTTCTCCTAATGAAAACGCCGGCAGGGTCACCCCGCAGCCGGCGATGTTTTACAATAGTAATCCGATTGAATGTACGACAAATGCCACAACCCACGCTACCACGCACTGCGACACGATCATCGCGGCAGCCCAGCGTCTGCCGAGCTCTCTTCTTACGGATGCAACCGCGGCAACACAGGGCGTATACAGCAGGCAGAACACGAGAAGCGATGCCGCGGCAACCGGCGAAATCACGGTTGTAACGGCGTCTCCGAACAGAATCTGCAGCGTCGAAACCACGCTCTCCTTTGCGAGGAAACCGGAAATCAGCGCGGTCGAACACTGCCAGTTTCCGAAGCCTAGAGGCTTGAAAATCGGTACGATCAGTCCTGCGAGTATCGCAAGAAGTCCGTTCTGCGTATCGCCGTCCCCGATGTAATTGAGGCGGTAATCGAAATTCTGCAGAATCCAGACGACAATCGTCGCGACGAAGATTACCGTGAATGCTCTCGTGAGGAAATCCTTTGCCTTCTCCCAAAGGAGCTGTGCCACATTTTTCGCACTGGGCATGCGGTAATTCGGGAGTTCCATGACGAACGGCACCGCCTCGCCGCGGAACACGGTAAGCCGCAGCACGGCGGCTGCAAGAATGCCGACCACGATGCCGAGCACGTAAAGCCCGATGGTTACAAGCGCCGCCTGCTTCGGGAAGAACGCAAGCGCAAAGAACGCGTAAATCGGCGCCTTCGCGGAACAGCTCATGAAAGGCGTCAGAAGAATCGTCATCTTACGATCACGCTCCGAAGGAAGCGTTCTTGAACTCATAACCGCAGGAACCGTACAGCCGAAGCCGATCAGCATCGGTACGATACTCCGCCCCGAAAGACCGATCTTACGAAGCAGCTTATCCATGAAGAAAGCGACTCTTGCCATATATCCGCTGTCTTCAAGCATCGACAGGAAGAAGAACAGCGTCACGATAATCGGAAGGAACGACAATACGCTTCCGACACCGGCGAAGATGCCGTTGATAATCAGATTCCGGACGGCGGGATTCACCTGCCATGCATCAAGTCCCCGTTCCGTCAGTTTCCCGAGCTCCTCAATTCCCATCTCGAGAAGATTCTGGAAGAACGCGCCGATGACGTTGAACGAAAGCCAGAATACAAGCCCCATGATCAGGACGAACAAAGGAATCGCCGTGAAGCGGCCGGTCAGTACGCGGTCAATCTTACGGCTTCGAAGGTGCCCTTTACTCTCCGCGGGACGGATCAGCGTTTCCGAGCAGACCTTGTTGATGAATCGAAACCGCATGTCCGCAATCGCTGCAGAGCGGTCGAGTCCGCGCTCGGTTTCCATCTGCGTGATAATATGTTCCAGGGTCTCCTGTTCGTTCTCGTCGAGTTTCAGAGCCTTCAGAATGATTTCGTCGCCTTCCGCCAGCTTGCTTGCCGCAAACCGGACCGGAATCCCCGCTTCCTTCGCGTGGTCTTCAATCAGGTGGCTGATGCTGTGAAGACACCGGTGCACCGCACCGCCCGCTTCTTCGGCATCGCAGAAGTCAATCTCCTCAAAACCCGCCGGCTTTTCCTGATAGCGCGCCACGTGAAGCGCATGGTCAACAAGCTCGTCGATACCTTCGTTCTTCGCGGCGGAAATCGGAACGACCGGAATACCGAGACGGCGCTCCATCTCGTTCACGAGAACCGAACCGCCGTTCTCGCGGACCTCGTCCATCATGTTGAGCGCCAGTACCATCGGCACTTCGAGTTCCATCAGCTGCATCGTCAGATACAGGTTTCGTTCAAGATTGGTTGTATCGACAATATTGATAATGCCTTTCGGCTTTTCATCGAGAATAAACTGTCTCGTAACGAGCTCTTCGCTCGAATACGGCGACATCGAATAGATGCCCGGAAGGTCGGTCACAAGCGTCTTGTCGTTCCCGCGGATGTGTCCGTCCTTGCGGTCCACCGTCACGCCCGGAAAGTTTCCGACATGCTGGTTGGCGCCGGTCAGCTGGTTAAAAAGCGTCGTCTTTCCGCAGTTCTGATTGCCTGCGAGGGCAAATGTGAGTACGGTCGACTCGGGCAGCGCCGTCGTCTCACCTTCCGTGTGATAACGCCCGCCTTCACCGAGACCGGGGTGCGCTTCGGGACGTTTCCGTTCGTTCACGGCAACCTTCTCCGACGCGTCCCTGACATCCTTAATCTCAATCCTCTCCGCATCCGCGAGCCGGATTGTCAGCTCATATCCGTAGATACGGATTTCGACCGGGTCTCCCATCGGTGCATGCTGCACCATCGTGACACTGACGGTCGGAATCAGTCCCATATCAAGAAGATGCTGTCTGAGGGCTCCCTCGCCCCCGACACTAACGACCGTCGCGGTCTTTCCAATCGGCAATTCCCTGAGATTCATAGTACGCCTCCTAACCACTCCCGATTATAACGCAGAAATGGTTGAATCGCAACTATGAA
>CAMZEW010000109.1:0-5673 GCA_947305875.1 uncultured Lachnoclostridium sp. | reverse complement strand
GCATGAGAAAGACAACCTTCCGGGAGATTACCGGAAGCCTCGGGCGGTTCGTGGCGATTGCCGCGATTATCGCTCTCGGCGTCGGATTTTTCGCCGGGCTGAGGACAACGACCGAGGATATGATTGCCGAGACGGACAAGTACCTCGGGGAATTGAAATTCTTTGATTTCCGGCTTGTTTCGACGCTCGGGTTCACCGATGAAGAGCTTTTGAAACTTCGGAGCACCGAAGGCGTGAAGGCAGCCGACGGCGAGTACCAAAGAGACGTTATCTTCGAACCGCTTTCGTCGGACGGCGTGCCGGCGGTACTGTCGGTGCATTCGCTCACGGAAGGCGTGAACGAAGTGAAGCTTGCCGCGGGAAGGCTTCCCGAACGGGAAGACGAGATTGTTCTTGAAGCGCGCAACTTTTCTGAAAAAAGCATCGGAAAAACGGTGATACTGTCCGACAGCAATACCGAGGAGACACTTGCGGCGTTCGGCTCGAAGGAATACACTGTGGTCGGAATCGTGCATTCGCCGCTTTATCTGAATTACGAGCGCGGCACGACGACGCTTCTCGACGGAACGGTAAGCTGCTACGGATACGTCCTTAAGGAGGCGTTCCGGAGCCCCGCCTACACGTCGCTTTACGTACGGACCAACAACGGCGAAAAGATCTACAGCGACGCTTATAAGGCTCACACAGAAGGCCTTACGGACCGGATGCAGAAGGTGCTTGACGAGTTGTGCGAAAGCCGGCTTGACGCCCTTAAGGAAGCGGCGCTTCCCGAGGTAATGCGTCAGGTTTCGGAGAAATACGCGGAGCTCGGCATGCGGGTGCCGGAGGATTTCGATTACGAATCCTACCTGCCGGATTTTGAGCTGAATTCCTACCTGCTCGGACGCGATACGAATATCGGCTATGTATGCTTCGAAAACGACGCGCATATTGTCAAGGGAATCGCGCGGGTATTTCCGGTGTTCTTCATCCTCGTCGCGGTGCTTGTCGTCATGACGACGATGAACCGCATGATGGAAGAGCAGCGCACGCAGATGGGAATCTTAAAGGCGCTCGGCTATTCGGCCGCGGAAATATCGGTCATATACGGGATTTACTCCGGCACGGCCGCCGTATCGGGCTGCCTGATCGGGTTCTTCGCCGGCTGTTATATCTTCCCGACCGTTATCTGGCGGGTTTACGATATTATGTACGGCTTCACGAACGAGCTTGTGTACGTGATGAATCCGAGGCTGTTTTTAATCTGTTTCGCCGTTTCGGTTATGTGTTCGGTCGGCGTGACGCTTGTGTCGATTAACCGTGAGATGCGGGAGGTGCCCGCCGAGCTGATCCGGCCGCGTGCACCGAAGAACGGCAGACGCATCCTTCTCGAACGAATCGGTTTTCTCTGGAAACGGCTTCCGTTTCTTCATAAGGTTTCGCTTCGGAACGTGGTAAGGTACCGGAAGCGGTTCTTTATGATGGTTATCGGCATTGCCGGGTGTACGGCGCTTCTGATTACCGGGCACGGCATTCGGGATTCGATTACGTCGACGGCGCCGGTACAGTATGACGAGATTGAAGTGTACGATTATCTGGTGCGGCTTACCGACGGCCGGAGCCGGATCGGCTTCGAGCACGAGGCAAGAGGGCTTCTTGCGTCGCAGACGTTCGTCGGATGCGGCACGATGAACCTGACCGGGGAAGACGGCACGAAGGATGCAAACTATTACGTTCCGATGAACGTTGACGAATATCTGCGTTATGTCAATCTGACCGATTCGGACGGAAATGCCGTCGCATTTCCCGCGGAAGGCGAATGCGTCATAAGCCGGAAGACGGCCGAACAGATCGGGGCGAAGACCGGCGACGTGATTACGTGCCGCAAGGAAGGCGGGAGAAGCTTCTCTGTGAAGGTCTCCGGCATATTCCGAAATTACGTCGGCGACACGCTGATTCTGAGCGCGGAGACCTACGAGGAAGGAACCGGCGAGCGGGAGACGTTCCGCTACTGCATGTGCAGCGCCGAGGACCGCGACGCGGTATACGAAACCGGAGCGAAGCTGATGAACCTTGACTCGGTCATGTCCGTAAGCATCAATCAGGAATTCCGCGACCGGATCGAAGCGATGCTTGTGAGCCTTGACGACATTGTCGTTCTGGTGATCTTCTGCGCGGCGCTTTTGGCATTTATCGTACTGTATAATCTGACGAACATTAACATCACCGAGCGAATCCGCGAGATCGCGACAATCAAGGTGCTCGGGTTTTACAGCGCGGAGACTGCGCTTTACGTGTTCCGCGAGAATATGATTCTGACGGCGTTCGGGGCGCTTCTCGGGATTCCGACGGGAATATGGCTGCACCGGTTCGTCATGTCGCAGATTCAGGTGGATAAAGTGAGCTTCCCGCTTAAGATTTCGGGGGCGAGCTTTCTATGGAGCATGGCGTACACATTTGCCTTCGCGATACTGACCGATCTCGTGATGCTTCGGAAACTGTCGCGGATCAATATGGCAGAGTCGATGAAGAATATCGAGTAACAAAAAGCAAGCGGGTTTCCGCGGAAAGAGGAGAACATGGAGAAGTATTATCGAAGCTATCTGACCGTAGACCTTTCGGCCGTCCGGCACAATCTTTCGGAGGCAAAGGCGCGGATCGGCGGGAAGAAACTTCTTGCGGTCGTGAAAACCGACGCGTACGGCCACGGCGCCGTAAGGGTCAGCGAGGCGGTTTCCGACCTGGTCGATTACTATGCGGTAGCGTGCTTAAGCGAAGCGGTGGAACTTCGGGAGGGCGGCATCAAGAAGCCGATACTGATTCTCGGGTACACGTCGCCGAAGGAATACGGCGAGCTGCTCGCTTACAACATCACGCCGACCGTCTACACTTATGACGCCGCGGAGAAACTCTCGGAAATCGCGCTTCTTCTCGGAACGAAAGCGAAGATTCACATTGCCGTCGATACCGGAATGGGACGCATCGGATTCCAGCCGAGCGCGGAAAATGCGGACACCGTCGCGAAGATTGCGGCGCTTCCGGGCATCGAAATCGAAGGCGTGTTTACCCACTTCGCAAAGGCGGATGAAGCCGACAAATCCTACACCGAGGCCCAGATTGCACACTTCGACTGGTTTACCGACCAACTTACAAAGCGCGGCGTAAGGATCCCGCTCCGGCACTGCTATAACAGTGCGGCAATCATTGATCTTGCGGAAACAAAATACGAAATGGTCCGGAGCGGCATCATCACCTACGGACTGCTTCCTTCGGACGAGGTGAAGAAGGAGAGCATCAACCTGCAGCCGGTAATGGAATGGAAGGCGCACGTTATCCATGTGAAGACGCTTCCCGCAGGCTGCGGCATCAGCTACGGGGCGACCTACGTGACCGATCGGGAGCGGCGCATCGCGACCGTTTCGGTAGGCTACGGCGACGGTTATCCGCGTTCGCTGTCCGGAAAAGGAAGAGTGTTGATTCACGGGCAGTCCGCGCCGATTCTCGGGCGCGTCTGCATGGACCAGATGATGGTGGACGTGAGCGATATAAAGGATGTGCAGCCCGAGGACATCGTGACGCTGTTCGGCCGGGACGGGGACGCGTTTCTGTCCGCCGAGGAGGTTGCGAAACTGTCCGGACGGTTCAATTATGAGCTTGTGTGCGACATTTCGATGCGGGTGAGCAAGATTTATAAGCAATAAGCCCCAAAGTGCGAATTTGGTTGACATTTTCCGGGAATGCCCCTATAATATGACAATGGCGTAATTCTGTGCCCTGCGGCATAATCAGAACTACGCGGAAAGAGGATATCCGGTGTTAAAGAGCATGACCGGCTTCGGCCGATGCGAACTGACCGAGGACGGAAAAAAGATTTCCGTCGAGATGAAGTCCGTAAACCACCGCTATTGCGAAATCGGGCTTCGGATGCCGAAGAAACTGAATTATTACGAATCCCTGATCCGGAATACAATCAAGCAGTACGCGAACCGCGGCAAGATTGATGTATTCATCTCTTACGAAGACGAGAAGGAAGGGCTGGCAGGAATCCGGTACAACCGCGAGCTTGCGGCCACTTATGTCGGCTACATCCGTCAGATGGCGGAAGATTTCGGGCTTTCCGCGGACATTTCCGCGGCCGGGCTTGCAAGGATGCAGGACGTCATCGTGAACGACGATTCGTCGGCCGATGAGGAGCAGCTTAAGAGCCTTGTCGAGCGTGCCGTTACCGGCGCGTGCGAAAAGTTCGTCGAGACGCGGCTTGCGGAAGGCGAGCACCTGAAGCAGGATATCTTCGGGAAACTGGACGGTCTTTTGGAGGGCGTGGCATTTATCGAAAAGCGCTCCCCGGAGATTGTGGAAGAGTACCGGAATAAGCTGAACGCGAAGATCCGAGAAGTGCTCGGTGACACGCAGATTGACCAGAACGTTCTCGCGACGGAGCTTGTCATCTACGCGGACAAGATCTGCACCGATGAGGAAACGGTACGGCTCCGCGCCCATATCCGGAACATGAAAGAGACGCTGAATGTCGCTTCTAACATCGGGCGGAAGCTTGACTTCATTGCCCAGGAGATGAACCGTGAAGCGAACACGATTCTTTCAAAGGCGAACGACATGCAGGTCAGTGATACGGCAATCAATCTGAAGACCGAGATTGAGAAAATCCGGGAACAGATTCAGAATATCGAATAAAAAAAGGAGAAAGCATTATGATTCATCCGTCTTATAACGATTTGATGAAGGTTGTAAACAGCAACGTCGAGGAAGGCGAGGAGCCGCTCGTAAACAGCCGTTATTCCATCGTACTGGCGACCGCCAAGCGCGCCCGCCAGATTATTAAAGGGAGTAAGCCCCTTGTGGAGCCGAAATGCAGTAAGCCCCTTTCGATTGCCGTGCAGGAAGTTTACGAAGGCAAGGTAAAGATTCTTCCCGATGAGGAAATCGAAGATACCGGCCGTTCCGTATTCGATAACTATACGTCCGGCTATCCGGAAATCAGTGAGTTCGGCGACGGCGATTCCGACGGGGATTCCGATTCCGAGGACGCGGATCTCGATGCGGACGACATGGAATTCGAGGAAGAGGACGAAGAAGAGAAGGAAGAGGAGTAATTCCCCGGTTCCGCATACAGCAAAATTAACATACCGAAGGCAATTCGGTATGTTTTTTTTTGCAAAATGCAGAAAATAAAAAAACACATCTTTTTTACAAAAGTTTCACTTGAATTTTCCGCTCGCATTCAGTACAATAGTCGTGGATTTTAAGAGACATCTTAAAAATATAACTAAATAATTCTTAGGAGGAACAAAATCATGGCAGTAAAAGTAGCTATCAATGGTTTTGGCCGTATCGGTCGTCTGGCTTTCAGACAGATGTTTGGTGCAGAAGGTTATGAAATCGTTGCAATCAACGATCTTACCACACCTTCCATGCTTGCACACCTTTTGAAGTATGACTCTTCTCAGGGTCGTTACATCAACCTCGGTGAGGAGGATACCGTTACCGCTAACGACGAAGAAGGTACCATCACCGTTAAGGGTAAGACCATCAAGATCTACAAAGAGCCCGATGCAAACAACTGCCCTTGGGGCGCACTTGACGTAGACGTTGTTCTTGAGTGCTCCGGTTTCTATGCATCCAAGGCTAAGGCGCAGGCTCATATCAATGCAGGCGCTAAGAAGGTTGTTATTTCCG
>CAMZEW010000108.1:0-5845 GCA_947305875.1 uncultured Lachnoclostridium sp. | reverse complement strand
TGTCACGGATGCTCTTTATTCGGTTTTGGATTTCTCTTGTCTGTGCCATTCAAAATACTCCGTGCACGCTTTTACGATGCTTTCCCGAAGGTCTTCGGTCAGCTTGCCGCCGGTTTCCAAAAGGTTCAGAAGATCCGCATGATACTGGTCCATATAGTTTAACAGACTGTCGCGGCAGGGACGTACCTCCGCGCCCGGTAATTCTGCGAAAAGATGCTGCCCCGCGGCCAAAAGAAGCACAATCTGCTGCGGGATTGTAAACGGATGCGTAAGCGGCTGGCGGAGAAGCTCCATTAAAGATTTGCCGTGTGCCAGCTGCTTCTTCGTCTGCTCGTCTAAATCGGACGAGAACTGCGTGAACACTTCCATCTCACGGTACTGCGCAAGGTCGATACGGACCGTTCCGGACGCCGCCTTCATCGCCTTCGTCTGGGCTGCGCCGCCGACTCGCGACACCGAAAGACCGACGTTCACGGCCGGACGCTGTCCGGCATGGAACAATTCGCTCTCAAGGAAAATCTGACCGTCCGTAATCGAGATTACATTGGTCGGAATATAAGCGGACACGTCGCCCGCCTGCGTTTCGATAATCGGAAGCGCCGTAATCGAACCGCCGCCGAGTTCGTCCGAAAGCTGTGCCGAACGCTCCAAAAGTCTTGAATGCAGATAGAACACGTCTCCCGGATACGCTTCACGGCCAGGCGAACGCTCCAGAAGAAGCGAAATCGCACGGTATGCCACCGCATGTTTCGAAAGGTCGTCATAGACAATCAGGACATCCTTGCCTTTATACATAAAGTACTCGGCAAGCGCCGCACCGGAATACGGTGCAATGTACTGAAGAGGCGCCGGATCGGATGCGGTCGCGGCAATCACGCACGTGTAGTCAAGCGCGTCGTTGCGGCGGAGAGTATTCGTCAGCTGCGCAATCGTCGAAGCCTTCTGCCCGATGGCGACATAGATGCAGATGACGTCTTTGTTCTTTTGGTTCACGATTGTATCGATGGCAATCGAAGTCTTGCCGGTCTGGCGGTCACCGATAATCAGCTCACGCTGTCCGCGGCCGATCGGGAACATCGAATCGATAGCCAGAATTCCGGTCTCAAGCGGCTTGTTAACGGACTTCCGCTCGCGAATTGTCGGCGCGGGACGCTCAATCGGAAGGAAATCCTCGGAGGCAATCTCCTCCTCGCCGTCAAGCGGGTTTCCGAGCGCATCGACGATACGTCCGAGATAACCGCTTCCGACCGAGATGCCTGCCATTTTCCCCGTACGCACCACATGACTGCCCGCACGGATGCCCGTGTCGCGTCCGAACAGAACGGCGCACACTTCATCGCTTCGTATGTCAAGAATCATGCCCTTTACGCCGGAGTCGAAGACGACGATTTCGCCGTACCGGACATGTTCGATTCCTTCTATGTTTGCTATGCCGTCGCCGACCCACGTCACCGTTCCGACCTCACGGGCCGCCGCTTCCAGATGAAACTCCTCGATGTTCGCGCGGAGTCCGGAAAGCACATCCTTTGATTTCCGGAGTTCCCTCGCGGTGTCGCCGAGCCGCTTCGTCAGTTTCTCCTTGAACTGCTCGATTCTGCCGCGTTCGCTCCAGTCGTATTCCTTCGTTCCGACACGCAGAATAAAGCCGCTCTTGAGCGACTCATCAATGACTACGTCGAGCTTCACCGCCTCGCCGCCGTTCTGTCTTGCGGCAAATGCCTCGAAACCCTTTAATTGTTCGCCGGTCGGGGGAGTGACACAGATCAGTACAGCCGTCATGATTTCTCCTCCACTTCCGCAAGGAACTGGTTGTAAAGCGCATTGTCAATCGAGGAACCGCAGTTCTCGCCGACATTCTTTTCGGTGGCTGCAGCAATCATGTCCGCAATCTCCTGTTCGGCATCGGAAAGGATGCGCGCCTTGCTGCGGGCAATGTCCTCATTGGCCTCCGCCTCGATTCTGCGGGCCGTTGCCTTGGCGTTGTTCACAATCTTCTTGTACTCTTCGTCCGCCTGTTTGCGAGCCTTCGAAAGGATCTGCTTCCGCTCCTCCTCGGCGTCCGCGACACATTTGTCGTAACGGGCCTTGGCCGCCTCGGCATCCGCAAGTCTGGCCTTCACAAGCGCATTCTCCCGGTCTGCCTCCGCCTGGCGCGCTTCGATGATCTTCCGTACGGGTTTGAACAGAAAATACCACATCGCGGCGACCAGAATCAGCAGATTGATTACGGTGAAGAGTAAATTCCAGTCAAGTTTCAGCATGACTACTCACCTTTCGGTTATTTCAGCATAATGATGATCAGGAAAGCGATAACGAAGCCGTAGATGGCGGTCGCCTCCGCGAGTGCGCAGCCGAGAATCAGGGCCTTGTTGATCTTGCCGTCCGCTTCGGGCTGCCTTGCGATGGCTTCGGTTGCCTTGCCGGTTGCGATACCGATACCGATTCCGGCACCGACTGCGGAAAGAACGGCGATACCCGCTCCGATGGCAATGATTGCTGTGTTCATGTCAGGTTCCTCCTAAAACTATTCTATTTCTTCTCGGATATATAAGCTGGTCAGAAAAACGAAAACGTATGCCTGCAAAAGTCCGTCGAACAGGTCGAAATACAGGCAGAAGACGGCCGGAAGCAGGATGTTGTGCGTCACGGTCTTAATGAGTTCCATGATGACGAATGCGCCGAGCACGTTTCCGAAAAGACGCATGCATAAAGAAAGCGGTCTCGTGAAAACCTCGAGGATGTTGATCGGCGTCACGACGGCAATCGGCTCGGTGAATTTCTTAAGCCACTTCCGCATGCCGAGGTAATAGATGCCGGCGGCCTCCACAAGGACGATGCTCATCAGTGCGAGCGCCACGGTGACGTTCAGGTCTTTGGTCGGTGACTTGAAACCGAAGATGCCGCATATATTCGCAAACCCGATATACAGCATGACCGTTGTCAGGTACGGAACGAACGCGCGTCCCTTCTCTCCGACCATTCCCTCGACAAGTCCGCTGAGCTTCGTTACAATCCATTCGGCAAATGCCTGCCGTTTCGAGATGTTATGCAGCTTAAGGTTTCTTGTCAGGAAGAACGCGCCGAGAATCAGGACCGCCATCAGAATCCATGTCACGACAACCGATTCGGATACAGGAATCCTGCCGAACAGTTTGAACACGGTTTTGACCTGCAGTTCTTCGTTGATGATCTCGGATAACCGGTCCACGAATCCGTCCTCCTTTCGAAAAATGACACGGTCTTTTTGAAAAAACAGGCGCGGAGGTTTGCTCCGCGCCCCTTACCCTTCAGTATAACACGAAAGGGTCGGTATTTCAATCCTTGAAGTAAGCTACACCGCT
Source organism: uncultured Lachnoclostridium sp. (assembly GCA_947305875.1). Lineage (GTDB taxonomy): Bacteria > Bacillota > Clostridia > Lachnospirales > Lachnospiraceae > ISDg. The sequence continues at coordinate 2,504 of CAMZEW010000108.1, read as the reverse complement.
CTCGAATACAAGCTGGTTCTGCTCACCCGTGATGTTCTTCGCAACGCCTGTTCCGCGCCGTTCGGAGTGTGCCATTTTCCCGAGCACGCGGCCGTCCGGAGACGTGATTCCTTCGATTGCCCAGTAGGAACCGTTCGGGTTGAACTGCTCGACCATCGTCGGGCTGCCGTTCTCATCGACGTACTGCGTCGCAATCTGGCCGTTCGCAAGAAGCTTGCCGAGCCATTCGTCGTTCGCAACGAAGCGGCCTTCGCCGTGCGATGCAGGGATGCTGTATACGCCGCCGAGTTCGGCTTTCTTAAGCCACGGGCTTAAGTTGCTGACAACCTTCGTGTAAACGCTCTTACTGATGTGGCGTCCGATGTTGTTCATCGCAAGCGTCGGGCTGTCCGCGGTCTGCGGAACAATTTCGCCGTACGGCACGAGACCGAGCTTGATGAGTGCCTGGAAACCGTTACAGATGCCGAGCGCCAGTCCGTCGCGCTCCTTAAGGAGACGGTTAACGGCGTCGCTGATCTTCGGGTTTCGGAAGGCGGTAGCGATGAATTTGCCGGAGCCGTCAGGCTCGTCACCTGCGGAGAAGCCGCCGGGGAACATCAGAATCTGCGCGTCGTCGATTGCCTTAACGAAATCCTCAACCGAATCGGCAATGTTCTGCGCAGTCATGTTACGGAACACAACGGTTTCAACCTCTGCGCCGGCGCGCTCGAAGGCAAGCTTTGTGTCATACTCGCAGTTCGTTCCCGGGAATACCGGAATGAATACCTTCGGCTTCGCAATCCGGTTCTTCGCAATCAGAATGTTCTTCGCCCGGTAAACCGGAGCGGGAACCTTCGTGCCTTCAATCTGCGCAGCTACCGGAGACTTGGTCGGGAATACCTTCTCGAGCGTACCGTTGTAGGCGTTAAGCGCGTCAGCAAGGGAGATTTCCATGTACTCCTCTTCGCCGTCGCCGCCACAGCAGCAGCCGGGCTTCAGCTTCCAGCGGAACGTGCCGTTATCGGTAACCTTACCGACCTTACGGTATGCGATGCCGGCCTCGTCAAGCATCGCAAGCTTCTCCTCGTCGATTTCCGCGAGGATGCTGCCGTATGCCGGGGCAAATGCCTCTTCCTTCGAAACCTTGCCGCACAGGCGGATGCCGAAGCCGTTACCGAATGCCATCTTGCTCATCGCCTCGGCGATACCGTATTTGCCGAGTGCGTACATTGAACGGAACGCGCCCTTTAAGGACAGTTCGTGAATCTTATCGTACATTGCCATCGCCTGCTCGTAATCGGGCAGATCGTAGGCATCTCTTGCCATATCGAATACAACGACCTTGCTGCCGGCCTTCTTGAACTCATCGGTCACGATGTCGGAAAGCTTCGCCACATCTACGGCAAATGACACAAGTGTCGGCGGTACGTCGATATCGTTGAAGGAACCGGACATGGAGTCCTTTCCGCCGATGGACGGAAGCCCTAATTTCACCTGTGCGTCATATGCGCCGAGCAATGCGGAAAGCGGCTCGCCCCAGCGCTTCGGATCACTGCCGAGACGGCGGAAGTATTCCTGGAACGTGAAGCGGATCTTCTTATAGTCACCGCCGGAAGCCACAATCTTCGCAACGGAGCTGATCACTGCGTAAGCGGAACCGTGGAACGGGCTCCAGGACGAGAGGTACGGATCGAAGCCGTAGCTCATCATCGTTACGGTGTCGCATGCGCCGTCAAGCACCGGAAGCTTCGCGATCATCGTCTGCGTCGGGGTGCTCTCGTAAACGCCGCCGTAAGGCATCGTCACGGTGCAGGCGCCGATGGAGGAGTCGAACATCTCGACAAGACCCTTCTTCGAGCATACGTTAAGGTCGGAAAGCATTGAAAGCCATGCAGCCTTTCTGCCCTCGGCGTCATTACCGGAAGCATCGCCGAAGCCGCCCTTCTTATCCACGCTGTGCGCACGGTAGGTGTTGTCCTTATTGAAGAACGAATCCTTCTTCGAGGGCGACTGTACTACAGCTGTAGTCTCCTGATGTGCGCCGTTTGTATCGAGAAATGCGCGGCTGATGTTTACAATCTCCTTACCTCTCCAGGTAAGCACGAGACGGGGCTCCTTCGTAACCTCCGCAACGATAACCGCCTCGAGGTTTTCCTCCTCGGCGTACTTGAGCATCTGAGCGGCATCCTTCTTATCGACAACGATTGCCATACGCTCCTGGGACTCGGAAATCGCAAGCTCGGTACCGTCAAGGCCTGCATACTTCTTCGGAACCTTGTCGAGGTCTACGCGAAGGCCTGCTGCCAGCTCACCGATGGCAACCGAAACGCCGCCCGCGCCGAAGTCGTTACACTTTTTGATCAGCTTACTTACTTCGCCTCTTCTAAACAGTCTCTGCAGCTTACGCTCGGTCGGTGCGTTACCCTTCTGCACTTCCGCGCCGCAGGTGTTGATGGACTCGGTCGTATGCTTCTTCGAGGAACCGGTTGCGCCGCCGCAGCCGTCACGTCCGGTCCGGCCGCCCA
>CAMZEW010000107.1:0-5865 GCA_947305875.1 uncultured Lachnoclostridium sp. | reverse complement strand
CGTACCGTCTTTCGAAGTGGGACCCTGAGAACAAGGACAAATACGAAGGCGACGAGGAGTATTGGAACTCGACGCAGCAGTATCTCCGTGACGTTATGAACAAGAACGGCATCAAGTTCACGGAAGCTGACGGTGAAGCCGCTTTCTACGGACCGAAGATCGATATCCAGGCCAAGAACGTATACGGCAAGGAAGATACGATGGTAACGATCCAGCTCGACTGCGAGAGCGCCCAGAAGTTCGGCATGACGTATGTCGGAGCGGACGGCGAGAAGAAGTCTCCGTGGATCATCCACAGAACGTCCATGGGCTGCTACGAACGTACGCTTGCATGGCTGATCGAGCATTACGCCGGCCAGTTCCCGACGTGGCTCTGCCCCGAGCAGGTTCGCGTGCTTCCGATTTCCGAGAAGACGAACGAATACGCCGAGCAGGTTTGCGCGGAGCTGAAGAAGGCAGGCATCCTTGCTACGGTCGATGCCCGTGACGAGAAGATCGGCTACAAGATCCGTGAGGCACGTCTTGACAGACTTCCCTACATGCTTGTTGTCGGCGCCAAGGAGGCAGAGGAAGGACTTGTATCCGTCCGCAGCCGTTTCTTAGGCGACGAAGGCCAGAAGAGCCTTGACGAGTTCATCGCGGCAATTAAGAAAGAGATTGACACGAAAGAAATTCGTAAAATCGAAGTAGAAGAGAATCAGTAAACATAAAGAAATGAGGCCGTCGCACGAGCGACGGCCTCATTGGCTGTTTTTGAAAAGAATTATCAGCTGAGCCGTTCAATAAGGCAGATGGCTTCGACCTTCCACTCACGGCAGGCATAAAAGCCTTTCTCCGAGTAGCGGAGTGCCTCACGCGCATAGGCGCAGGCCGTCTGCTTGTCGACGTCGCTCTTGCCGGCAAATGCGAGCGTGCTCATCGTGTAAATGGCGCATGCCTCGTCGAAGAACTCGGAAGTTTCCGAAAGACAGGGCTTCACAAGAGCAGCAGCTTCCTCATACTGGCCGGCTTTGTATTTGGCTTTCGACTGCCGGATGCAGTCATACTCGGACGAAGAAGCGGAAGCGCGATCCGTCCGGTCACCTGCAGAGAGCATCTGAATCGAAATATCGAGTTTCTTGGAAAGATACTCTAAGGTTTTGATGGAAGGAACGGCAACGCCGCTTTCAATCTGACTTAACATATTACGGGTAATAAAGGTGCCGACGACCTCGCTCTGGGTCATCTTCTTAGCGAGACGGGCGTCTTTGATAATCTTTCCTAATTCCGCACGGTCCATAAAAATCCTCCTTACGCACTGTGGAAAAACAAACGAATCTTGTAAACTTGGTTTACTTACTGATGTCATTGTAGCGGATTTTAACGAAAAATGCAAGTATTATTTACAGATTTTACGGAAAATCGGGCATTTTCGGTTGTATTTGCCGCTGAAATAGGTTATACTGTAAGCGATGCGTGAGAGAAACGCACAGAAGGAGTATGGGTATGAAAGTTTTACGCAAGAAGACGGCTCTTTTATTGATCCTCTGCATGATTCTTTCGCTTTTCAGTGCTTGCACGAAGCAGGAATCCGGGGAGAAGGGGAAGGCCAGAACATTAAAAAATAATGACGTAACGGTTACGCCCACGGACGGGCCGGAGCCCACGGACGGGCCGGAGCCGACCGACGGACCGGTTCCGACAGTGACGCCGGACAACGGCAAGCCGTGGAGCACGCCGGCGGTTTCAAAGCCGGTTTATACGGATGAGCAGGAGGCGTTCAATGATTTCCTGCTGGAACTTACGGTTGAGTTAGCGAAGGGACAGGGAATGTATCTGCATTACCTGTATGAGAATCCGGAGCAGTACGGCATCGAGAGGGAAAACAATTTCGGTGATGCCGAAACCGATTACGATGCGTATGTTGATCTCTGTAAGAAATATAAACAGCGCATGGCCGGTTTTGATTATTCGGAGCTGACGCCCGGCCAGCAGGTCAATTACGACCGTCTGATGTATGAATTCGGTCTCGCCTTGCAGCTTCCGGATCTGAATAAGGATACCTATTGCAGCCTGTTCACCGAGAACGGAAACGTCATCAACAATCTTTCCACGATGATGACGGAGTATGCGTTTATCAATGAGAAGGATATTCAGGATTATTTCGAAACACTGACGTATTTCAGAGACTTCTCTTCCGAAGTAATCAGCATTGCATCCGATGCTTATCTGCAGAAAGGGTGCCTGATGACGGAAGCCATGCTTGACACGACGATAGAGTATATCGACGGAATCATGGTGAAGACGGACAATCCGCTGATTGAAGCGTTTTCCGTGAATATCAAAGAAGCCGGTCTTTCCGATGAAGAGAACGAAGCATACATCAAGCAGTATAAGGATTATCTGGAAAACTATGTTTACCCGGGGCTTCAGGAGATTAAAGACTATGTGAACGGGATCTACAATCTTTGTGATGAAGAACCGTTCGGCATGGCTTCGCTTCCGGGCGGCAAAGAGTACTTTGAATACCTTGCGCAGGGAACGCTCGGCGTGAACATGAGCGCGGACCAGATGTTTGATTATCTGGACGGTAAGTTCGCTGCGGAATACCAGGAGCTTGTGAAGCTGGCTTCCTTCCATTCGGATGTATTGAACAGTTATCCGAACAACAGTTATACCATTGAAGACCCCAGGGTAATTTTAGATTCCCTGAAGGAATACATCAAAACGAATTATCCGGCCATCAACGATACGAAATACACGGTAAGCGAACTTCCGGATGCACTCCGCGTGGACGGCGTGCTCGCGTATTTCCTGACGCCGCAGTATGACAACGGCGCGCGTAAGGTAATCCGTTTCAATCCGGACGGAATCGAAGACTGCACGAGCTTCTTCAGCACGCTTGCGCATGAAGGATATCCGGGACATCTGTATCAGCAGGAATTCTTCTCGCATTGCGAAGGATACCAGCCGATTAACATGCTTCTCAATTACACGGGATACATGGAAGGCTGGGCGGTAATCGCCGGACAGGATGCATATCATTACATTCTGGATGACGAGAACCTGGCAGACCTTTATATGCTCGATTACAACCTGACCATGGATATGGCGGCGATTGTAGCAATCGGCATGCATTATAAGGGCTGGAGCAAGGCTGACGTCAAGTCCTATCTTTCCAAGTACAATTACGGGGCTTATGCGGACTTCTTCTATGAGACGGCTGCCACGGACCCGGTTGTATATCTGCCTTACACGGCAGGACGTTACCTGATGCAGGATACTCTCAATGCGCTGAAGGACAAAGGATATACGGACATTGAGGCGAAGACCGCCGTCCTGAATATCGGTCCCTCCAGCTTTGAAGTAATGTGGCAGCATCTGAACATTGATGAAAGCAGCATTTATTAAGAGGACGCATGAACGAAGATTCCGCTTTTTTATGCATTGATCTGAAATCCTTCTACGCATCCGTGGAATGTGCGGAGCGCAATCTGGATCCGATGACGACCAATCTTGTCGTTGCGGATCCGGAACGCTCGGATAAGACCATCTGCCTCGCTGTATCGCCTTCGATGAAAGCGCTCGGCGTTAAGAACCGCTGCCGTGTTTTCGAAATTCCGAAGAATATCGATTACATCATGGCGGAGCCGCGGATGCAGAAATACATTGATTATGCGGCGGAAATCTACGGGATTTATCTTCAGTATATTGCGCCGGAGGATATCCATGTCTATTCGATCGACGAATGTTTCATCGATGTGACGGGATATCGGAAACGGTATCACATGACGGCAAGGCAACTTGCCGTCAAATTTATGGAAGAAATCCATGAAAAGCTCGGAATCCGGGCGACCTGCGGAATCGGAACAAACCTTTATCTGACAAAGATTGCGCTCGATATCACGGCGAAACACGCCTCCGATTTCATCGGCGAACTGACCGAGGAAAGCTATTGTAAGACGCTCTGGAACCATCGGCCGATTACGGATTTCTGGCGGATCGGTCCGGGCATCGCAAAGCGCCTTTCTGAACGCGGAATCTATACAATGGGCGATCTCGCGCATGCGGATGAAGATATGCTTTATAAAACGTTCGGCATTGACGCGGAGCTTCTGATCGATCATGCCTGGGGGCGGGAGAGCACGACGATGCAGGATATCAAAGCTTACAAGCCGCGCACGAACGGATTAAGCAACGGTCAGGTGCTGATGCGCGATTACGGCTTTGAGGAAGCCAGACTCGTGCTGACCGAGATGGTCGAGACGATGTGCCTTGAGATGGTCAAAAAAGAAGTCATGACGAAATCGATGGGAATCTATGTCGGCTATTCGAACGGACTCGGCATACCCGGGGCGGGCGGAACCGCGTCGCTTCCCGAGGAGTCGAACAGCGATACGGAGTGGATTCAGGCCGCACGCGTCACATTTGACGCAATCACGGATCCGGAGCTTCCGATCCGGAGACTCGGGGTATCCTGCAACAACATCGTAAAGGATACTGGAGTCCGTCAGCTGAGCCTCTTCGATACGGCGGAGCAGGCGGAGGAATCCGAACGCGAGCGGACGCTTCAGAAGACGGTGCTTTCGATTAAGGAACGCTACGGGGGAAATGCGATGTTAAAAGGCCGCGACCTGCTTGACGGGGCGACGGCACGGGAGAGAAACAATCAGATCGGAGGGCATAAACGTGGGAAATAAGATACGGCCGAAGATGAGTCCCGCCGACCGCGCCAAGCAGTTCATGCCGTTCGACGCGGTGAAGGGACTTAGGGAAGCGCTTCGCAAAAAAGAACTGGAAATGCTTGAGCGGAAAGAGGAATCCGGGACGGAAGAGGAACCTTTTTACGAGGACGCGACGGATTTTCCGTCTTTTTGATTTTTTTGTAATTTTTCACAAAAACAATTGAAAGATTTCGAAAAAATTGGTAAAATGTCCTTGTGTTTTACAAATCCAATCGGAGGTTTACCGTTATGCAGACCTACAAGTACGAAAAGATCCGTAACGTTGCCATTTTGGGACATGGCAGCTGCGGAAAGACCACTCTGGTGGAGGCCATGGCATATACGACCGGCGTTACGAAGCGTTTGGGACGTGTGGAGGAAGGCAATACCATCAGTGACTATGACAAGGAAGAGCAGAAACGTCTGTTCTCCATCAGCTCCACCGTCGTTCCGATTCTTTGGGAAGAGACGAAGATTAACTTCATTGATACCCCCGGCTACTTTGATTTCGTAGGCGAAGTGGAAGAGGCGGTAAGCGCTGCGGACGCAGCCGTTATCGTTGTTTCCGCGAAGGCCGGCGTCGAAGTCGGCACGCAGAAGGCATGGGATATCTGTGAGCGTTTCAAACTGCCCCGTATGTTCTTCGTAACCGATATGGACGATGACAACGCGAGCTACCGGAACGTTGTGGAAGACTTGAAGGAGCGTTACGGAAACCGGATTGCGCCTTTCCATACCCCGATCCGTGAGAATGAGAAGTTCGTCGGCTTTGTGAATGTCGTTAAGAACGCGGGCCGCCGCTTTACGAATAACCTCGGCGAGTACGTGGACGGCGAGATTCCCGAATACTGCAAGGAGTATTCCGAGAATTACCGTTCCGCTTTGATGGAATCCATTGCGGAGTCCAGCGAGGAACTGATGGAGAAGTATTTCGAAGGCGAAGAGTTCACGATGGTTGAAATCGAGAATGCCATCCGTACAAGCGTAGGAGCCGGCGATATGGTTCCCGTTCTGTGCGGTTCCGGCGTGCAGGCAAGAGGCACGTTTGCCCTCCTGCAGGCGATCGATAAGTATTTCCCGTCCCCGAACAAGGGCGTTGTGACCGGCATGAGCCAGAAGACCGGCACGACCTTCTTCGCGGACTACGATGCGAACAAGGATT
>CAMZEW010000106.1:0-5881 GCA_947305875.1 uncultured Lachnoclostridium sp. | reverse complement strand
TGCCGATGGCCACGCGCTGTCTCTGTCCGCCGGAGAGATCGGTAATCTTCCGCTCAGCGTACTCTTCGGTAAGCCCGATAGCGGAAAGCATTTCCTTCGCCCTGGTAGCCCGCTCCTCCTTCGGAACCTTTCTTATGCGGAGAGGCTCCTCTAAAAGCCACTGCACGCTTCGGGACGGATTCAGGCTCCCGTAGGGATCCTGGAAAACCATTCCTACGCTTCCGCCGAGTTCGATCGTTCCGACAACCGGCTTTAGAAGGCCGCAAAGGCACTTCGCAAGGGTGGATTTGCCGGAGCCGCTTCGCCCGACGATTCCGTATACCTCGCCGCGGTGAACGGTCAGGTTATAGTTTTCAAGCACTTTCGTGCGGTAGTTTAACGGGTTTCTGCCCCGCTTCTTTCCGAAATACATGTGAAGATGCGACACCCTTACGATTTCTTCCGAATCTTCGGGAACCGTCATCGCGGACGCAAAATCCGCCCCCTTCGACGCCGCGATCAGCTTCTTTGTATAGTCTTCGGCGGGCTTTTCGAAGATTTCCTCGCTCTTTCCTTCTTCGGCGATCAGGCCGTCATGGAACACGAGCACGCGGTCGCAGAGCCGCTTCACGATCGAAAGATCATGTGAGATGAACAGGATTGCCGTACCGTACTTCTTCTGAAGCCTTGTAAGAAGGTTAAGGATCTGCTCCTGTGTCTCCGCGTCGAGCGCCGTCGTGGGCTCGTCGCAAATCAGTACCTTCGGATGGTTGAGCATCGCCATCGCGATCATGATCCGCTGGCGCTGGCCGCCCGAAAGCTTCGCCGGATAGCTCGAAAGGATCCGGTCGGTATCGGTCAGGTCGACTTCCAAAAGGGCGTCCGTAAGCCGCTTCGAAAGCGCCTCGGGTTCCGGTCTTTCTTCGCTGTGGGTAAGCATCTCCGCCATCTGCTTACGAATCTTCATCGAAGGATTCAGAGACGACATGGGCTCCTGGAAAACCATCGCAATCTCGGCGCCGCGGTAGCGCTGCATATCCTTCGCGTTGTAGTGCGACATATCGACATCGTGCACTCCGCTCTCATCCTCATAGCGGACTCGGATGTCGCCGATGGCCGCCCCGTTCTCGGGCAGAAGGTGCATCACCGAAAGCGCGGTGACGCTCTTGCCGCTTCCGGACTCGCCGACAATGCCGAGCTTCTCCCCGGGTTTCATCGAAAACGAAACGCCGTGCACGACCTCCTTCGGCTCATTCGTTTCGGTGGAGAAAGCGATGCGGAGATTCGAGACCTCAAGGACCGCTCCGGTGGCAGCTTCGGCAGGCTTCGATGCCGGCTCCGCCGCCTCGCTGACGACCTCCGCCGCCTCGCCACCGGTCTGTATATTCTCGCCGGCAGCTTCCTCCGGATACTTCGCACGGAGTCTTGCGCGGATCTTTCTTCTTGCTTTCACCGGGTCCTCCGTATCGGCGGAGTTGCCGGAATACACATCACTGATCAGGGTTACGCCGAGCACGCAAAGCACAAGCACGAGGCCCGGGAACAGAACGGTCCACGGTGCCAGACGGAGATAGCTCTGCCCTTCGGAGAGCATGCGGCCGAGACTTGCGTTCGGCGGTTGTACGCCGAGTCCGAGGTAGGAAAGACCGGCCTCCGCCAGCACGGCGTTATTGAAACCGACAGCCATCGTCACGAGAAGCGTGGCGCGGATGTTCGGAAGCATGTGTACGAAAAGGATGCGAAGCTTACCCGCGCCGAGAAGACGCGCGTTGGCCACATAATCCTTCGGGCGTTCCTTCTTGATCTCGCTTCGCACAACCCGCGCGATACTCGGGATGAAAAGGATTCCGAGAGCAAGGATTACGTTCTTCTCGCCGGTACCGAACAGGCACACAAGAACAAGAGCGAGAAGGATGCTCGGAAACGCTAACAGACAGTCGTTTATGCGCATCAGGATCGTATCGAAGGTACCGCCGAAATAGCCCGCAAGGGCGCCGATCACGGTACCGAACAGACCGCCGATGAGAATCGTCGCGGCGCCGATCAGGAAAGACGTACGCGCGCCCACCATGACGCGGCTCAAAACGTCACGCCCTAACTGGTCCGTTCCGAACGGATGCTTAAGGGACGGCGCGGCATTCTTAAGGGCCGCATTGACCGCGGTCGGGTCATAAGGCGTATGGAACAGCCCCCAGATGACGAGGAGAACCGTCAGCCCGAGGAAGATGCCGCCGCACAGGAAATTGAAGGAGCGATACCGTTTCATGATTCCGCCTCCTTCTGCACCAGAGCCTCAATCACGCCGTTCAGCACGATGACGACGATGCCGATGTATAATACAAGCGCCTGCACCACGTCATAGTCGCGGTTTGCAACCGAACCGACCAGCAGACGGCCGATTCCGTTGATGCCGAATACCTGCTCAATGACGATGCTTCCCGCAACGATCTCCGACACGATAACGCCGAGAAATGTGACGGTCGCCGCGAGCGCGTTCGGAAGCAGATGCTTCCACAAAATCTCCCACTCGCCAAGGCCTTTGCTGCGGGCGGTGCGGACATACTCCTTCCGCTTTTCCGATAGAAGCGCGCTTCGAAGGAACCGGACGGTCATCGCGACCTTCGGAAGCGCAATCGCGAGCGCGGGGAAGAACAGGTACGCAAGGCACGCGCCGAGTCCCTCGTTATAAGACACGAAAGCGCCCGGTACGAAAAGCCCGAGCCCGATTCCGAGAATGACCGAAACTAAGATTCCGAGGAAGAACGCCGGAATCGCCATGAATGTCTGGTTCAAAAAGACGCCCGCGCGGTCCCCGACGCTTCCCGGGTACCTTCCGTACAAAAGCCCGAGCGGGAAGGACAGCGCAAGGATCAGAACAAACGAAAGCCCTGCAAGTAAAAGCGTATTCGGAAGCGTCTGCGCGAACAGCTCGGAAACCGGTCTCGCGTAGCGCACGGAATACCCCAGATCGCCGGTGAAGACGCCGCCCATCCAGCGCCCGTAGCGGACGAAAAGGTTGTCATTTAACCCCATCTCCTCCCGAAGCGCCTCAATCTGCTCGGGTGTCGCATTTGTCCCGAGGCGGGCCTCCGCAGCATCGCCGGGAAGGACGGAAAATGCCAAAAAGGTAACAAAAGAGAGCACCCAAACGGCAGCTATCATCGATATGATTTTCTTTCCTGCCTTCATAGGTGCTCTCCTTTCGGGAATTATTTGCTCTTCACTTTATAAACGCTCTGCATGTCCTGAACGTATACCGGATAGAATTTGTATCCGGCGTAGCCGTTCCGTACGGCAACCATCAGAGACGGGCTCTGCAGGAATACCGAAGCGGCATCGTCCGCAAGACACTGCTGCGCCTTGTTGTATAACTCTTTCTTCTTCGCGGTATCGGTCGTGGCAACTGCCTCGCGATAAGCCGCATCGAATGCCTCGCTTTCGTAATTGATGAAGTTCTTGGCGGAACCGCTGATGTAATACTTCAGAATGTCACTCGGCGCGAGCTGGGAATCCAGTCCGATGATCGTCGCTTCATGATTATGGTCATGATAGACATCCGAAAGCCAGCTGGCCCATTCCACGGTCTGGATTTTCATCGAAACGCCGATCTTTTTAAGCTGCGAAGAAATGATTTCCGCGGTCTGCACATGGTAAGTATAGTTCGAAGGAACAATACAGGTAAATGTGAAACCGTCCGGATATCCGGCTTCTCTGAGCAGTTCCTTTGCCTTCTCGGGATTATACGGATAGGCATCGACGCAGGACTCATTAAAATATGCGGTAAATCCGGCATATACGCCGCTGCCGATCTTCTTTCCTCCGCCGCCGTTCAGCATCGTAAGAATTTCGTCTTTGTCGATTGCGTAGTTAATTGCCTGACGGACTTCCTTCTTGTTGAAGGGCTCCACCTTGTTGTTCAGGAACAGGCCCTGAACGAGGCTCATCTCGCCGATTTCGATGGAGTACTTGTCCTTAAGCTGGTTGGACTGGTCCACCGTCAGGTAGGGGAAGATGTCGATGTCGCCGGCCTGCAGCTTAAGGAAAGCCGCGTCGGTGCTTTCGGAAATGACAAATTTCACTTCCTCAAGATTTGCCTGATCTCCGTAGTAATCCGCAAAACGCTCCATCACGAAACTGTTCATGGGCGTGTACGATACGAAACGGAAAGGACCGGTTCCCACCGGGTTCGTCTTCTGGTCGTTATAGCCCTTCGGAATGATGCTGCAGGTCAGATACCCGATCAGCTCCGTATTGGGCGTATTCAACGTGATTGTGATAATGTCGGCTCCGTTCTCATTCGAAGCGGTGATGTCGGAAATAACAGAAAGCGCGGCCACAACCTGCACTTCCGGATCGGAAGTCTCAAGCATGCCCGCACAGCGTTTCAGCGAATATACAACGTCCTCAGCGGTTACCGTGTTTCCGTTGTGGAACTTGACATTCTTTCGAAGTACGAAGGTGTATGTCTGTCCGTCATCGGAAATCTGATAGCTCTCTGCTACCGCAGGGACAAGATTGCCGGCCTGATCCGGTTTGACCAGACCTTCAAACAGGTTATAGAGTACTTCTTTCGTTCCTGCCGCTACTGCTTTGTGTGGGTCAAGACTATCCAAATCCTGTGTAATTCCAACCGTCACCGAATCTTTCTCGTTCTCCTTTGTGCCGCCTTTACATCCGGTAAGTGCAGCCGCCGCAACGAGGATGAGAAGAGCCATGAAGTAAGTTTTCTTCATGATTCCCTCCTTGCATCTTGCGATGCCTCTTTGATTCGATTTACAAGCGTATCATATCACATTTTCCCCTTTTTTCAAGTCTTTTCATTGAAGGAGCGCGGAAAATGTGATAGGATAATCCATTGGGAGATGAATTATTATGAGAAAAAGACTGTTAACAATCGCTTTCATCTGTATTTTTCTTTGCCTTTTCTGTGCCGCGTGCGGGAAGGAAGCTGCGCCGAAGAAGGGAGCAAGCCGCGAGCCGGTCAAGAAAACGGCAACCGTGACGGCAACACCGAGCGAGGTGCCGGTGCCTACTGATGTTCCGGGACCTACTGAAACGCCGTCGCCGACTGAGGCGCCTTTCCCGAGCGAGATGCCGACCCCGACCGAGGCGCCGTCGCCGACTGATGTGCCGGGACCGACTGATGTGCCGCTGCACGGTGAGGAATACATTGATATATCCGGTTACGGATTTGACGCTTTCGATGTGGTGGAATACTATCTGGAGATTGGGATGTCCAGCGAGTATGCGAACGGGAATCAGATTAACTACGTCCGCAAATGGACCGACCCAGTCCGGGTCTACGTCGGCGGCTATCCGCGCGAGCAGGATTTCGCGCTGATTACGCGCCTGTTCGACGCGCTGAACGGCGTTTACGGCTTTCCGGGAATCGATTTCTGCGATGACGCCGGGGATGCCAACATGGAGGTTTCATTTCTCGATCCGGATGACTATTTCCCGGCCTCTTTCAAGGCCGTCGGGACGGACATCACCGACGGGTATTCAACTATCTGGTTTGAAGACGGCGTGATTTATAAAGCGGAAATCGGCATCCGTACGGACCTCACCGACACGAACAAAAACCATGTCATTCTCGAGGAAATCGTGCAGGCGCTCGGTTTGCAGAATGACAGCTATTTATACCCCGACAGCCTTTACTACCAGGGCTTCAACGAGCCGCAGTGGCCCACCGACATGGACTGGCTTCTGGTCCGGTTTTTATACCGCCCCGAGATGAAGCCGCTCATGAAGGAGGCGGAAGTATGGGATGTCGCGGAAACCGTATTCCGGAACTGACGGGATGTATGCTTTTCGGAATTAACCGAGAAAGGATGTATTATGCAGAATCTTGAAGGAAAAAAGACTACGCTCGGCGACGATGCGGAAATCTATAAGGTCGGTA
>CAMZEW010000105.1:0-5916 GCA_947305875.1 uncultured Lachnoclostridium sp. | reverse complement strand
TACCGACCTTATAGATTTCCGCATCGTCGCCGAGCGTAGTCTTTTTTCCTTCAAGGTTCTGCATAATACATCCTTTCTCGGTTAATTCCGAAAAGCATACATCCCTTCCCGGGTGATTCCGAAATATATACATACATCCCGTCAGTTCCGGAATACGGTTTCCGCGACATCCCATACTTCCGCCTCCTTCATGAGCGGCTTCATCTCGGGGCGGTATAAAAACCGGACCAGAAGCCAGTCCATGTCGGTGGGCCACTGCGGCTCGTTGAAGCCCTGGTAGTAAAGGCTGTCGGGGTATAAATAGCTGTCATTCTGCAAACCGAGCGCCTGCACGATTTCCTCGAGAATGACATGGTTTTTGTTCGTGTCGGTGAGGTCCGTACGGATGCCGATTTCCGCTTTATAAATCACGCCGTCTTCAAACCAGATAGTTGAATACCCGTCGGTGATGTCCGTCCCGACGGCCTTGAAAGAGGCCGGGAAATAGTCATCCGGATCGAGAAATGAAACCTCCATGTTGGCATCCCCGGCGTCATCGCAGAAATCGATTCCCGGAAAGCCGTAAACGCCGTTCAGCGCGTCGAACAGGCGCGTAATCAGCGCGAAATCCTGCTCGCGCGGATAGCCGCCGACGTAGACCCGGACTGGGTCGGTCCATTTGCGGACGTAGTTAATCTGATTCCCGTTCGCATACTCGCTGGACATCCCAATCTCCAGATAGTATTCCACCACATCGAAAGCGTCAAATCCGTAACCGGATATATCAATGTATTCCTCACCGTGCAGCGGCACATCAGTCGGTCCCGGCACATCAGTCGGCGACGGCGCCTCGGTCGGGGTCGGCATCTCGCTCGGGAAAGGCGCCTCAGTCGGCGACGGCGTTTCAGTAGGTCCCGGAACATCAGTAGGCACCGGCACCTCGCTCGGTGTTGCCGTCACGGTTGCCGTTTTCTTGACCGGCTCGCGGCTTGCTCCCTTCTTCGGCGCAGCTTCCTTCCCGCACGCGGCACAGAAAAGGCAAAGAAAAATACAGATGAAAGCGATTGTTAACAGTCTTTTTCTCATAATAATTCATCTCCCAATGGATTATCCTATCACATTTTCCGCGCTCCTTCAATGAAAAGACTTGAAAAAAGGGGAAAATGTGATATGATACGCTTGTAAATCGAATCAAAGAGGCATCGCAAGATGCAAGGAGGGAATCATGAAGAAAACTTACTTCATGGCTCTTCTCATCCTCGTTGCGGCGGCTGCACTTACCGGATGTAAAGGCGGCACAAAGGAGAACGAGAAAGATTCGGTGACGGTTGGAATTACACAGGATTTGGATAGTCTTGACCCACACAAAGCAGTAGCGGCAGGAACGAAAGAAGTACTCTATAACCTGTTTGAAGGTCTGGTCAAACCGGATCAGGCCGGCAATCTTGTCCCTGCGGTAGCAGAGAGCTATCAGATTTCCGATGACGGACAGACATACACCTTCGTACTTCGAAAGAATGTCAAGTTCCACAACGGAAACACGGTAACCGCTGAGGACGTTGTATATTCGCTGAAACGCTGTGCGGGCATGCTTGAGACTTCCGATCCGGAAGTGCAGGTTGTGGCCGCGCTTTCTGTTATTTCCGACATCACCGCTTCGAATGAGAACGGAGCCGACATTATCACAATCACGTTGAATACGCCCAATACGGAGCTGATCGGGTATCTGACCTGCAGCATCATTCCGAAGGGCTATAACGACCAGAAGACGAACCCGGTGGGAACCGGTCCTTTCCGTTTCGTATCGTACACGCCCATGAACAGTTTCGTGATGGAGCGTTTTGCGGATTACTACGGAGATCAGGCAAATCTTGAGGAAGTGAAATTTGTCATTTCCGAAAGCACCGACGCGGCTTTCCTTAAGCTGCAGGCCGGCGACATCGACATCTTCCCCTACCTGACGGTGGACCAGTCCAACCAGCTTAAGGACAAGTACTCCATCGAAATCGGCGAGATGAGCCTCGTTCAGGGCCTGTTCCTGAACAACAAGGTGGAGCCCTTCAACAAGAAGGAAGTCCGTCAGGCAATTAACTACGCAATCGACAAAGACGAAATTCTTACGATGCTGAACGGCGGCGGAGGAAAGAAGATCGGCAGCGGCGTATATGCCGGATTTACCGCATATTTTAATGAGTCCTGCGTCGATGCCTATCCGTATAATCCCGAGAAGGCAAAGGAACTGCTCAGAGAAGCCGGATATCCGGACGGTTTCACATTTACCTGTATTGTTCCTTCGAACTATACTTACCATGTGCAGACCGCGGAAATCATTTCTTCGCAGCTTAAAAAGATCGGCGTTTCGATGAAAATCCAGACCGTGGAATGGGCCAGCTGGCTTTCGGATGTCTATCATGACCATAATCATGAAGCGACGATCATCGGACTGGATTCCCAGCTCGCGCCGAGTGACATTCTGAAGTATTACATCAGCGGTTCCGCCAAGAACTTCATCAATTACGAAAGCGAGGCATTCGATGCGGCTTATCGCGAGGCAGTTGCCACGACCGATACCGCGAAGAAGAAAGAGTTATACAACAAGGCGCAGCAGTGTCTTGCGGACGATGCCGCTTCGGTATTCCTGCAGAGCCCGTCTCTGATGGTTGCCGTACGGAACGGCTACGCCGGATACAAATTCTATCCGGTATACGTTCAGGACATGCAGAGCGTTTATAAAGTGAAGAGCAAATAATTCCCGAAAGGAGAGCACCTATGAAGGCAGGAAAGAAAATCATATCGATGATAGCTGCCGTTTGGGTGCTCTCTTTTGTTACCTTTTTGGCATTTTCCGTCCTTCCCGGCGATGCTGCGGAGGCCCGCCTCGGGACAAATGCGACACCCGAGCAGATTGAGGCGCTTCGGGAGGAGATGGGGTTAAATGACAACCTTTTCGTCCGCTACGGGCGCTGGATGGGCGGCGTCTTCACCGGCGATCTGGGGTATTCCGTGCGCTACGCGAGACCGGTTTCCGAGCTGTTCGCGCAGACGCTTCCGAATACGCTTTTACTTGCAGGGCTTTCGTTTGTTCTGATCCTTGCGCTGTCCTTCCCGCTCGGGCTTTTGTACGGAAGGTACCCGGGAAGCGTCGGGGACCGCGCGGGCGTCTTTTTGAACCAGACATTCATGGCGATTCCGGCGTTCTTCCTCGGAATCTTAGTTTCGGTCATTCTCGGAATCGGGCTCGGGCTTTTCGTACCGGGCGCTTTCGTGTCTTATAACGAGGGACTCGGCGCGTGCCTTGCGTACCTGTTCTTCCCCGCGCTCGCGATTGCGCTTCCGAAGGTCGCGATGACCGTCCGGTTCCTTCGAAGCGCGCTTCTATCGGAAAAGCGGAAGGAGTATGTCCGCACCGCCCGCAGCAAAGGCCTTGGCGAGTGGGAGATTTTGTGGAAGCATCTGCTTCCGAACGCGCTCGCGGCGACCGTCACATTTCTCGGCGTTATCGTGTCGGAGATCGTTGCGGGAAGCATCGTCATTGAGCAGGTATTCGGCATCAACGGAATCGGCCGTCTGCTGGTCGGTTCGGTTGCAAACCGCGACTATGACGTGGTGCAGGCGCTTGTATTATACATCGGCATCGTCGTCATCGTGCTGAACGGCGTGATTGAGGCTCTGGTGCAGAAGGAGGCGGAATCATGAAACGGTATCGCTCCTTCAATTTCCTGTGCGGCGGCATCTTCCTCGGGCTGACGGTTCTCCTCGTCATCTGGGGGCTGTTCCATACGCCTTATGACCCGACCGCGGTCAATGCGGCCCTTAAGAATGCCGCGCCGTCCCTTAAGCATCCGTTCGGAACGGACCAGTTAGGGCGTGACGTTTTGAGCCGCGTCATGGTGGGCGCGCGTACGTCTTTCCTGATCGGCGCCGCGACGATTCTCATCGGCGGTCTGTTCGGTACCGTGATCGGCGCCCTTGCGGGCTATTTCGGCGGTACCTTCGATACGATCCTGATGCGCATAAACGACTGTCTGTTAGCGTTTCCGAGCATCCTTCTCGCTCTTGTTCTTGTGTGCCTGTTCGGTACCGGCGAGAAGAACGTAATCCTTGCTCTCGGAATCCTTTTCATCCCGAGTATCGCGCGGGTTGTGCGAAGCGAGATCAAGAAGGAACGCCCGAAGGATTATGTGGCCAACGCGCGTCTTCTCGGCGCGGGTAAGCTTCGCATCCTTTTCGTACACATGCTTCCGAACATCCGCGCCACGCTTCTCGTGACGATGGCTGTCGGTTTCAATAACGCCGTGCTGGCGGAGGCCGGTCTTTCCTACCTCGGACTCGGCGTACAACCGCCGAACGCAAGTCTCGGCCGCATGCTCTCCGAAGGGCAGAGCTATCTCCGTCTGGCACCGTGGACCGTTCTGTTCCCGGGCCTCGTGCTTGTGCTTTGCGTGCTCGGCGTAACCCTGATCAGTGATGTGTATTCCGGCAACTCCGCCGATACGGAGGACCCGGTGAAAGCAAGAAGAAAGATCCGCGCAAGACTCCGTGCGAAGTATCCGGAGGAAGCTGCCGGCGAGAATATACAGACCGGTGGCGAGGCGGCGGAGGTCGTCAGCGAGGCGGCGGAGCCGGCATCGAAGCCTGCCGAAGCTGCCACCGGAGCGGTCCTTGAGGTCTCGAATCTCCGCATCGCTTTCTCCACCGAAACGAATGAGCCGAAGGAGGTCGTGCACGGCGTTTCGTTTTCGATGAAACCCGGGGAGAAGCTCGGCATTGTCGGCGAGTCCGGAAGCGGCAAGAGCGTCACCGCGCTTTCGGTGATGCACCTTCTGCCCGAGAACGGGGCGGCCATCGGCGACATCCGAGTCCGCTATGAGGATGAGAGCGGAGTGCACGATGTCGATATGTCGCACTACAACGCGAAGGATATGCAGCGCTACCGCGGCGCCGAGATTGCGATGGTTTTCCAGGAGCCCATGTCGTCTCTGAATCCTTCGATGAAGATTCGTAAGCAGATGGCGGAGATGCTTACCCACAGCGAAGAAAGACCGGAACCCGAGGCGCTTTCGAAGCGGCTTACGGACGCCCTTTTGGAAGTCGACCTGACCGATACCGACCGGATCCTTTCGAGCTATCCGGCGAAGCTTTCGGGCGGCCAGCGCCAGCGGATCATGATCGCGATGGCGATGCTCAACCATCCGAAGGTACTGATTTGCGACGAGCCCACGACGGCGCTCGACGCGGAGACACAGGAGCAGATCCTTAACCTTCTTACAAGGCTTCAGAAGAAGTACGGTACGGCAATCCTGTTCATCTCACATGATCTTTCGATCGTGAAGCGGCTCTGCGACCGCGTGCTCGTGTTCCATGACGGCCTGATCGCCGAAGAAGGAAAGAGCGAGGAAATCTTCGAAAAGCCCGCCGAAGACTATACAAAGAAGCTGATCGCGGCGTCGAAGGGGGCGGATTTTGCGTCCGCGATGACGGTTCCCGAAGATTCGGAAGAAATCGTAAGGGTGTCGCATCTTCACATGTATTTCGGAAAGAAGCGGGGCAGAAACCCGTTAAACTACCGCACGAAAGTGCTTGAAAACTATAACCTGACCGTGCGCCGCGGCGAGGTATACGGAATCGTCGGGCGAAGCGGCTCCGGCAAATCCACCCTCGCGAAGTGCCTCTGCGGCCTTCTTAAACCCATTGTCGGAACGATCGAACTCGGCGGAAGCGTCGGAATGGTTTTCCAGGATCCGTACGGGAGCCTGAATCCGTCCCGAAGCGTGCAGTGGCTTTTGGAGGAACCCCTCCGCATCCGGAAGGTTCCGAAGGAAGAAAGGAGCGCCCGTGCGAAGGAAATGCTTTCCGCTATCGGGCTTACCGAAGAGTATGCAGAGCGGAAGATTACCGATCTCTCCGGCGGACAGAGACAGCGCGTGGCCATCGGCA
>CAMZEW010000104.1:0-6089 GCA_947305875.1 uncultured Lachnoclostridium sp. | reverse complement strand
GTTTAAACTCGCGTATGCAGGCGGCGGAATCGGGGAGAAGTCCGAACCGCTTCTTCTGCTTCCGTTTTTTGATAAGCTCGGTTTCCGGTATTCGGAAGAGACCGTTCATTACGAAGCTCCCGGCGCCGATACAATCGGGTACGCCTACGCGGTAAGGGAAGTTTCCGAAACGGAAGCGGTGCTTCTTCTTGTGGTAAGAGGCGGGAATTATCAAAAGGAGTGGGCGAGCAATTTCACGCTCGGAACCGGTGATGACCATGACGGTTTCTCTGCTGCTGCCGAGCGGATTTCGAAAGAGATTTCCGCTTATATCGCGACCGAGCTTCAGGACAAGAAGGTTTCGGTCTGGCTGACCGGCTTCTCAAGAGGAGCAGCGGTTGTAAACCTGACGGCTGCCGAATTCGACCGGCGTGCGGCGGAAGGAAATCTCGGAACAGTGAAAACGGAAGGCATCTATGCGTTCTGTTTTGAGTGTCCGCTTGCCTCGAAGAAACCGGATGCGGACAAAGACGGTACGCTTTACGATAACATATGCTCGTTCGTGAATGAGACCGACCCCGTTCCGAGGGTTGCCCCGGGGAAATGGGGATTCCGGCGGTACGGACGGACGTTTCTGTTTCCGTCACCGCAGAACTGTGCGGATTATAAACTTTATTACGATGAAATGCTTGCGAAGTTTTATGCGTATGCGGATACTTCGACGTATCTCGCGGACCGCGGGCAGACCGTATTCCTTGATCATCTGCTGAGACGGCTTTCCGACTTGATTGTGTCACAGCAAAACTACACAATGTTTTTGCAGGATACCATACGGGGCGCCGTGCTCGGGGAAAAGCGGACGGGCAACGTGCTTTCGACGCTTGTCATGCAATATGCCGACGAGTACATGGACAAGGCAAAAGAGAATCCGAAGGACAGCGCGGCAATGAATTATGCGTTTGCGCATGCGCCCGAGCTCGTGATGGCCTGGATGGATTCCGTCGGGGACGGCAGTATCTTTGAGCGCTGCAGTCCGCGGTACTTATACCTTGCATTCGACGGCACGGCCGATGCGTCCGTTTACGATTCCGAGGGAACGCTTCTTCTGACGGGAGACGGGAAGAACATAACCTATGTGAGCGACACAACAATTGAGGCCGCTTACGGGATTTCCGGTGAGTTTCTCGTGTCGTGTCCGGAGGACGAAACGTTATATGTCACATTTACCGCAGGAAAAAGAAACCGCGTGGATGTCGTCTGTGCAATATATGACATGCTTTCTTACGAGGATACCGTACGTTACGAATATAACAGCGTGCTTTTGAAGAAAGGGGACGGAGCGGTTGCCGTGGTCCGAGACCTGAGCCCGGCGTTATATCTGAGCGACGGGGATAAGCTTACCGGAACGCTTCAGGCAATCGTAAAAGGTGAAAGCGCAGGAGAAGAAGTCGAGCCGGGTTCGGTGAAAGGAAACCGCCGGGACGACAAGCCGCCTGTAACGGTAACTCCGACGCCGACTCCTACGCCGAGTCCCGTGCCGACGGACACACCGACCGTAACGCCGTCGCCCGTTGTTTCTCCGGAGCCTTCCGAAACGGATAAAAACGGGGGAAAGCTAAACCATGTGACCCTGATTATAATCCTTGTTCTTGCGGGCGTTCCGGCGCTTGTTTTCGCGGTGTTTATGATTGTCCGGCGGGGGCGCGGAAAGGAAGCTTAAAGACCGGTGATTTTTCCGTGAACCGGGAGATTTGACTTGAAAAAATGCCGCTTTTGGTATATGATATCAACGTACATTTTCCGCCCGGAGAACGGCCCCGGCGGAAGAAGAACAGGAGAGAATGGACATGAAAGTAATTGTCTGCAAAAACTATGACGAAGTATCCGAAAAGTCGGCTTATATCGTTGCCGAAGTGATGAAGTCCAGGAAGAATCCGATTCTCGGTCTGGCGACGGGTTCGACCCCGGAAGGAATGTATGCGAAACTGGTTGAGATGAACCGGAAAGGCGAGATTGATTTTTCGGGTGTTACAACCGTGAATCTGGATGAATATTATCCGATCAGTCCGGAGAACGATCAGAGTTATCGCTACTTCATGAATACAAATCTTTTTGACCGAGTCAATATCGATAAAGCAAAAACGAACGTTCCGAACGGAGCAGCTCCCGACGGAGAAGCTGAGGCGGCCCGCTATGAGGCATATGTCCGTTCGCTCGGCGGCGCGGACATTCAGGTACTCGGAATCGGACGGAACGGCCATATTGCATTTAATGAACCGGACACCGAGCTGGTACCCGTTACGCATGTAACAAAGCTTACCGAGGACACAATCGATGCGAACGCAAGATTCTTTGCGAGTGCGGCCGATGTTCCGACGCGCGCCCTGACAATGGGAATGGGCACCATTCTTTCCGCAAAGAAGATTATTATACTTGCAACCGGAAAGAACAAGCATGATGCAGTCATGCGGATGCTTAAGGGAACGGTTACGACCTTGTGCCCGGCATCGTTTTTAAATCTGCATGACGATGTAATCCTCGTCTGCGATGAGGACTGCTACAACGGTTAATACGTTTCTTTTGTGCCCTGCCCGCGCGACAGGGCACGTATCATATTTTTCTTCGGAAAGGAAGAGTGGTTTTTATGGGCAGATATTTCGGTACGGACGGATTCCGCGGTAAGTCGGGAACGGTTCTGACGGCGGATCATGCGTTCAAAATCGGCCGCTTCTTGGGCTGGTATTACGGAAAGGAGCATCACGCCAAGATTGTCATCGGAAAGGATACGAGACGTTCCTCTTACATGTATGAGAATGCTCTTGCGGCAGGCATTACGTCGTCCGGTTCGGATGCGTATCTGCTTCACGTGACGACGACTCCGTGTGTTTCGTTCATCACGAGAACCGACGGCTTTGACTGCGGCATCATGATCAGCGCAAGCCATAACCCGTTCGCCGACAACGGCATCAAGCTGATGAACGGCGACGGCGAGAAGATGGAAGATGAGGTTCAGGACCTTGTGGAAGATTATCTGGACGGTCATTGCGAGGAGATTCCTTTCGCGACCGGCGCGGACATCGGCTGCACCGTTGACTATTACAGCGGACGGAACCGTTACATCGGATATCTGACCAACGTGGCAACGAAATCGTTTGAGAACCGTAAAGTTGCTCTCGACTGCGCAAACGGCAGCTCCTGGATGATTGCCCGTTCCGTATTCGATGCGCTCGGAGCGAAGACTTTCGTCATCAACAACGAGCCGAACGGCATTAACGTCAATGAGAAATGCGGTTCCACGCACATCGAGGGGCTGTGTGAGTTTGTCAAAGAAAAGGGTGTGGACGTCGGCTTCGCATTTGACGGAGACGCGGACCGCTGTCTTGCGGTCGATGAGAACGGCACCGTCGTGGACGGCGACCAGATCATGTATATATGCGCGAAGTATTTAAAGCGTATCGGGCAGCTTCCTTCGAACACCGTCGTCACGACGATTATGTCGAACTTCGGACTGTATAAGGCGCTTGACCGCATCGGCATCGATTACGAGAAGACGAAGGTCGGCGACCGTTATGTTTATGAGAACATGAAGGCGAACGACCATGTCATCGGCGGTGAAAACTCCGGACATGTCATATTCCGGAAGTACGCGCGTACCGGCGACGGCATTCTGACCGCGATTATGGTCATGATGGTATTGATCGATACCGAGATGCCTCTTTCCGCACTGGCTGCCGAAGTGCAGCTCTATCCGCAGGTTCTTAAGAACGTCGAAGTGGATGACAAGCAGGGCACGATGAACGATCCCGCCGTTACGCTTCAGGTTGAGGCGTGCACGGCCTCTCTCGGAAACAACGGCCGCGTGCTGCTTCGTCCGAGCGGAACCGAAGAGGTGCTCCGCGTCATGTCCGAGGCGGACACGTACGATGAGTGCAACCGTCAGGTGGAGTCCATCATCGAAGCAATCCGCAAGTCCGGACATCTTTTAAAAGTGCGGTAACAGAGCAGGAGGCAAACCATGAGTGAGTTTCAGATAAAGGTTTCGGAGCTTTACGAAGCAGGACATACGCTTGCATGGCCGTGGCTTTCGAAAGTGACCTATCCGTGGGAGATTCTTCCCTCGATTAAAAGCATTATATTAGAGATCGGCCCGACGCTTGACCCGGAGAAGTATGATCATCCGGAAGAGGGCGTCTGGATTGCAAAGAGCGCCAAAGTTTTCCCGTCCGCTTATATCGGTTCTCCGTGCATCATCGGAGAGAAGACGGAAGTCCGCCATTGCGCGTTTATCCGCGGAAGCGCCCTGATCGGTGACGGCTGCGTCGTCGGAAACTCCGTCGAACTGAAGAACGTCATCATCTCGGACGGCGTACAGGTACCGCATTACAATTATGTCGGCGATTCGGTGCTCGGCTTCAAATCCCATATGGGCGCCGGTTCCCTTACGTCCAATGTGAAGAGCGACAAGACTCTGGTCGTTGTAAAATCCAAAGAGGAGTCCGTCGAAACAGGACTCAAGAAATTCGGCGCGATGCTCGGAGACTTCGTCGAAGTCGGCTGCAACAGCGTTTTGAACCCGGGGACGGTAATCGGATGCCATTCGAACATTTACCCGACTTCTTCGGTTCGCGGCGTGATTCCGAGCTACAGCATATTTAAGAGCGGTAAAGGAATTGATGTGGTAGATAAAAAAGTATGATCAAAGAAAGTGAGGAAATCCTATGAACTGGGAAGTCATTGCATTTGTCATTTACTTTTGTCTCGTAATCGGTATCGGCGTGTATTTCTACATCCGTTCGAGAAGCGGCGGTGAGAAGGAATACTTCCTCGGCGGCCGCAGCATGAGCGGTCCCGTAGCGGCTCTTTCGGCCGGTGCGTCCGACATGAGCGCGTGGGTTCTTTTAGGCCTTCCCGGCGCCATCTACATGAGCGGCATCAGCAAGAGCTGGATCAGTATCGGGCTTTTCATCGGAACCTTCCTTGCATGGGTTTTTGTAGCCCCGAGACTGCGTACCTTCTCGATTGCGGCCAATGATTCGATCACGATTCCGCAATACCTGAACAACCGCTTTTTAAGCAGCAACATAGCGCTTCAGGCGACTTGCGCAATCGTATTCATCGTTGTATACTGCATCTATTCCGCCTCGAGCATCTCTGCCTGCGGCGACCTGTTCCAGACGGTATTCGATCTCGACAAAGGCGGACGGAACACGGCCATGGCGGCTGCGGCGATTATCATCGTTGCATACACGTTCCTCGGCGGTTTCAACGCCGTATGCTGGACGGACTTTTTCCAGGGTCTTCTGATGCTCGGCGCACTGATGGCTGCTCCGATTGTGGCGGTCTTCGTGATGAAGGGTGCAAGCTTTACGGCGAAACCGGACGAGCTCGGAGATTTCTACTACAATCTCTTAAGCACCGGCAAGCTGGACTGCGCCGCGCTTGTGACGATTCTGTCCGGACTCGGCTGGGGCCTCGGATATTTCGGAATGCCGCACATTCTGGTCCGTTATATGTCAATCCGCTCGAAGAAGGAGATGAAGCGTTCCCAGACGATCGGTATTATCTGGACGTTTTTGATTCTTCTGATGGCGACAATCGTCGGTATCGTTGCAAGACAGTATATCGGGAACGAACTGATTCCGGTGAAGGAACTCGGAATTCCCGACAAGACCGGTACGGCATTTATGCTTCTTGTGCGAGGCGTGTTCCCGACCATCCTTGCGGGCGTGCTCCTTTCGGCGATTCTTGCCGCATCGATGAGTACCGCGGATTCGCAGCTGCTTGCTTCGGCTTCCGCTTTCTCAAGCGATATCTATAAGCCGGTAAGAAAGAATGCAAGCGATAAAGAAATCATGTGGGCAGGACGTTTCGTTGTTGCGTTTATCTGCGCCGTGGCATTTCTCATCGCATTTCTCGGAAATAAGAGCATTATGGATCTGGTAGAGAAGGCATGGGGCGCGTTCGGTGCCGCATTCGGGCCGGCAATCCTTCTGTCGCTTTACTGGAAACGGTTCAATTACGCCGGCGCCATCAGCGGAATCATCAGCGGATTCGTTGTGGATCTCGGATGGGCGATGGCCTGCGGCACTTTAATTTTTGATTCAGAGCAC
>CAMZEW010000103.1:0-6102 GCA_947305875.1 uncultured Lachnoclostridium sp. | reverse complement strand
GAGAAGTTGCAATGGCGAGGCTTTCGGACAGGGGTTCGACTCCCCTCAGGTCCATATATGTCATGAGGAGGGGCCCACGAAGTGGGAAGAGTCCTGATGACCTACGCAACGCATCGGCGTTCTGCAAGATTATGAAAACGGCGGGAGATGGTTTTCCCGCTGTTTTTGTGTGCGGAAGGGAGAACAATACGTCCTTCCCTGCAATTGACAAATTCAACCGTTTTTGTTATACTTCTCCTATAACAGATTGCATTTCGGAAACATCCGAAACAGTACGAAAAAGAGGTGCGTGCCATGCTTGTACGAATCGATTTCAGCAGCGACGAAGCATTTTACGTACAATTGAAGAACCAGATTATCATGGGCATTGCCACTTCCGAGATCCGGGAGGGGGAGAGCCTTCCTTCCGTGCGCGATCTGGCCGAGGATATCGGCATTAACATGCATACGGTCAACAAGGCGTATTCGATTCTGAAACAGGAAGGTTATCTGAAACTTGACCGAAGGAAGGGCGCCGTGGTGTGCCTGGACGCCGACCGTCTTCGTGCCATCGAAGAGATCCGCTTCCAGTTAAAGAGCACGGTTGCGAAGGCTTTGTGCCGCGGAATCGCCCCGGATGAAATCCACCGGGTATTAGACGAGGTCTTACAGGAATTTGACGGCATCCGTGCCGCAAGATGAGTATAAACGGGGACATGAACAGATGAATCACAACTATACGCAGGCTGCGGAACAGGCAATCCGGAGCGCGGAACAATATGCAAAAGAGAAGAAAGCATCGTACCTCGGGACGGAGCACCTTTTATACGGACTGTATCAGGAAGGTTCTTCGGTCGGGGAACTGCTTCGTGCAACCTATTCGTCCGACGCGTTTGATCTGCTCCTTGAAGTGATGGCAAGCAGCGAATCGCATAAGCGGAAGCTTTCCTATACGCCCGAACTGCAGGCGGTTTTCGAGGAAGCGGAACGCATAGCGGACAGCATGCATATGGATAAGACCGGCACCGGACACCTTCTCCTTGCAATCTTACGGAGAAGAGACTGCATCGCGGGAAGATTACTCAATTCCCTGCATGTAAACCGCGGCAAGCTCTATAAAGAAGTGCTTGTCGAGATGGACCTTTCGAAAGATGAAATCAAGCGCCAGGTGGCTGCCGTGAAGGCATACGCAAAGGGCAATCCTGCCGTTTCCGAATTCTGCACGGACCTGACGGGACGCGCAGAGGAAGGGCTTCTGGACCCGGTAATCGGGCGCAACGAAGAAACGGAACGCGTAATCCGTATTCTGAGCCGCCGCATGAAGAACAATCCGTGTATGGTCGGTGAGCCCGGCGTCGGTAAGACGGCGGTTGTCGAAGGCCTTGCGCAGAGAATGGTAAATGGGACAGTGCCGTCGCATTTGCGGAATAAACGCATCTATACGCTTAACATGTCGGCGATGGTTGCCGGAACCAAGTACCGCGGCGAGTTCGAGGAACGGATCCGCCGGGTCATTGACGAAGTATCTTCGGACGGCAACATTATTCTTTTCATCGACGAACTGCATACGATTATCGGCGCCGGCGGAGCGGAAGGCTCTCTGGACGCCGCCAATATCTTAAAGCCTGCGCTGTCACGCGGAGGCTTACAGGTCATCGGCGCGACGACGATGGAAGAGTACCGGAAGCACATTGAGAAGGACGCTGCATTAGAGCGCCGTTTCCAGCCGGTTATCATCGAAGAGCCGACCGAAGCGGAAACCGTTGAAATCTTAAAGGGACTCCGTTCCCGTTACGAAAAGCACCATCAGGTGACAATCACGGACGACGCAATCGTTGCGGCCGTGTCGCTTTCGAAGCGTTTTCTGAATGACCGCTTCCTGCCGGATAAGGCGATTGACGTGACGGACGAGGCGGCGAGTTTCGTGCATCTGTCGGCAGACGAAGGAATGCACGAGATTTTAAAGCTTACGAACGAGAAGACGGAGCTTTCCGCGAAGAAGGATGAACTGTTCTCGGAAGGAGATTTCGAAGGCGCGAAGAAAATCGGAAGAAAGCAGGAGAGGATTGAAAAGAAGCTGCTTTCGCTTCAGGAAGGAAAGGAAGGGGCATTGCCTCTCGTTACCGAAGCCGAAGTGGCCAAGGTGATTTCTTCGTGGACGAAGATTCCGATAGAAAAAGTTACGGAAACCGAAGGCGAGCGGCTTATGCGCCTTGAAGAGGAACTTCATAAGCGCGTCATCGGACAGGACGAGGCGGTTTCGGTTGTGTCGAAGGCAGTCAGAAGGGGACGCGTGGGGCTTAAGGACCCGAAGCGTCCGGTCGGATCGTTTCTGTTCCTCGGACCGACCGGTGTCGGTAAGACCGAACTCTGCAAAGCGCTTTCCGAAGCGCTTTTCGGAAGCGAAGACGCATTAATCCGTGTCGATATGTCCGAATATATGGAAAAGCACAGCGTTTCGAAAATTATCGGAAGCCCTCCCGGTTACGTCGGATTTGACGAAGGCGGACAACTGTCCGACCGGGTACGAAGGAAACCGTATTCGATCGTCCTATTTGACGAAATTGAAAAAGCGCATCCGGACGTGTTCAATATTCTGTTACAGGTTCTCGATGACGGGCGGATTACCGATTCGACCGGGCGCGTCGTCGATTTCAAGAACACGGTTATCATCATGACGAGTAACGCAGGTGCGCAGTCGATTATCGAACCGAAGCGGCTCGGGTTCGGCGCAGGCGAGAACGCGGAAGCGGACTATCAGCGCATGAAATCTTCGGTTATGGAAGAAGTGAAGCGCGTGTTCCGGCCGGAATTTCTGAACCGGATTGACGATATCGTCGTATTCCGCACATTATCCGATCCGGAACTCCGTCAGATTGTGAATCTTCTTTCGGAAACGCTTGTAAAACGCTGCCGGGAGAATTATGATATTAAACTGACACTGGATGAATCCGTGCTTTCGCACATCGCGGTTCGGGGACATGACCCGAAGTTCGGCGCAAGACCGATCAAGCGGGCGATTCAGGAGGATCTTGAAGACCTTCTCGCGGAGGCTATCCTTTCCGGAAAGATCCGCCCGAAGCAGACGGTTCACATCGGTTACAGCGAAGATAAAGGATATACTTATGGCGAAAGATAAGACCGTTTTTTACTGTAAGGAATGCGGCTTTGAGTATTCCAAATGGATGGGGCAGTGTCCCGCCTGTAAGGCATGGGATTCGCTGACGGAAGCCCCGAAGGAGAAGAAAAAGCCCGCAACCGCGGACCATATGGGCTACCGGAGAAGCAAACCCGTTCCGCTTGCCGATATTTCGACGGACGAGGAGAAACGTCTCGAAACCGGCATGCAGGAACTCGACCGCGTACTCGGCGGCGGAATCGTGAGCGGTTCACTCGTACTTGCTTCCGGCGATCCGGGAATCGGCAAATCCACGCTTCTTTTACAGATGTGCAGAAACTTAAGCGCAAAGAATCTTCCGGTGCTTTACGTATCCGGCGAGGAATCGCTCCGTCAGGTGAAGCTTCGCGCCAACCGGATCGGGGCGTTCTCGGAAAGCCTTCTGTTCCTTGCGGACAATGACATCAGTAACGTAAGAGAGCATATTTCGGAGCTGCATCCGGCCGTTGTCGTAATCGATTCCATCCAGACGATGGTGCTTCCGGAACTCGATTCGATGCCCGGAAGCGTGACGCAGGTAAGGGAGATTACGTCGTTCCTGCTCCGGATGGCGAAGGAAGAGGATATTACGGTATTCGTTGTCGGGCATGTAACCAAAGAAGGCTCGGTTGCCGGTCCCAGAATGCTTGAACATATGGTGGATACGGTACTGTACTTTGAGGGAGACACCACGACGCCGTACCGGATTTTACGGGCCGTTAAGAACCGTTTCGGCTCGACCAACGAAATCGGCGTGTTCTCGATGGAGCGGAACGGGCTGATTGAGGTTGAGAATCCTTCGGAGCATATGCTGTCGGGTATGCCGGAGGACGAACCGGGTTCTGTCGTGACGGCGACGCTTGAAGGAACGAGACCGATTCTCGTCGAAGTGCAGGCGCTTGTCTGCAAGACGAATTTCAATCTTCCGAGAAGGACGGCTGCGGGAACCGATTTCAACCGCGTCAACCTGCTTCTTGCAGTCCTTGAGAAGCGTCTCGGAATCGGGCTTTCGGGCTGTGATGTATACGTAAACGTTGCCGGCGGCATGCGCGTTACCGAGCCGGCTCTTGATATGGGAATCGCGCTCGCGGTGCTGTCGGGTTATGCGAACCGGCCGCTTCCGAAAGGAACGACGGCATTCGGTGAAATCGGCCTGATCGGTGAGGTGCGTTCCGTGCCGCAGGCTTTGACGCGGGTACGGGAAGCAGCGAAGCTCGGGTATCAATGCTGTATTCTTCCGAAGACCGACGCCGACAAGATTGCCGGGCAGATTCCGAAAGGACTGAAGGTCATCGGAGTGTCCAACGTGCGGGAACTGAAGCGGTTTCTGACGGAAGGGCAGTAAGTTATATGTTACGAAGGAGAAATGCCATGAGACGGAAAGGAATTCGGATTGCGGCGGTGTGGGTGCTTGCCATATGTCTTCTGACGGGCTGCGGCGGCTCTTCCAAAAAGAAGAAAGAGGATGCCAAGGCGGATTATGCGTTCTGTGAACACATTGTATCCGTCAGTTCCCTTCTTGAGAAATCCCCGTCGGCCGACCTTGTGCGGGATGCCGACGGCTATTATCCGGTAAATGAGAACGTATACGTCAACACGGATTCTTTAAATATCCGCGAGCAGGCGAACACGGAATCCCGTCTCATCAGCATTGTCGAATACGGGACGAGGCTCCTTCGGACCGGCGTCGGACAGGACGGATGGGACCGCGTCGAGTACGATTCGGGCACATATTACGTGTCGCATGACCTTGTGACGTCGGTGCCGATTCAGAACGATAAGGACTTTGATTTCTCGCCGATGGCGCTGACCATCGTTGAGACGAAACACCAGCAGTATACGTATGACGATCTGTGCGCCGATCTGAACGAGTTACGTGAGAATTACGGCAGCCGGATGAAACTGAATATCATCGGAACGTCGACGGACAACCGCTGCATCTTCGAGATTGTCATCGGGACGTCCAACGCGAAGAAGGACATCTACTTCGTTGCCGGCGTGTGCGGTGCCGAGTATATGACAAGCCTTGTGATGATGAAGCAGGCGGAATACTATCTGCATTATTACGACGCCGGATATTATAACGGTTACTCGTATGCGGATCTGTTTGATAACGTAAGGATTCACATCGTTCCGATGCTGAACCCGGACAGCACGGAAATCAGCCAGCATTACCTTGCGGGAATGCGTAAGAAGCAGATTGTGACGCTTCTTAAGGAATGGTATGACCGCGACCAGATGAACGGCGGCATCAACCTGAACCTTGATAACTATCTGCAGTTCTTCTTTGCGAATGCGAACGGCGTGGATCTTCGGAGAAACTTCCCGTACCAGTGGGATCTCGCGGAGACTGCTCTGTACCCGGGCTCGAAGGACTACCGGGGCGATTCTTCAGGAAGCGAAGCCGAAGTAAAGGCCGTGCTTCACAGCATTAAAGAAACCAATCCGACCGTCGTCGTTGTCTATCATACGACCGGAAGCCGCATCCTTTCGAACTACGGACAGACCGAAGAGATTTTGAAGGAAGCAAGGGATTTCAGTTTAAGTCTCGGGAAGATCATGACCTACGAGCCTTCCGACAAGAAGGTGCTTGAAGACGGCTACGGCACGCTTGCGGGGTATTGCAATAACGTGCTGAAGATTCCGGCATTGACCGTGCAGCTCGGAAACGGTTCGGCGCCTCTGTCGCTGAACGAATTCAGCGCAATCTGGAACGCCTGCAGGGAGTCGTTCGCGGCGCTTCAGGTAAAGCTGATTGTGTGGTAGCATTTTCCGAAAAATACTCTTGACATTCGGGAAATCCTATTGTAGTATGAGTTTCAGCAATTTTATATATGCGTTGAAGGGGAATAGTACCGGATGTTCCGGATTCAGAAAACTGTCGGCGGATGCGAGACAGTCGAAGAATACCCGGGAACTCGCCTCGGAGCAGCGGATTGAAGACCGAAAGGTTGTGTAGACACCGC
>CAMZEW010000102.1:0-6112 GCA_947305875.1 uncultured Lachnoclostridium sp. | reverse complement strand
GTTCCAGCTCCGTTCCGCAGGAATTCGTTAAGATGGTTAACCAGTACGGCGGCAATATGCCTGACGCCGTAGGTATTCCGGAAGAGCAGCTCCGTAAGGCAGCTCAGCTGGCCGTATGTAAGATCAATATCGACTCCGATATCCGTCTTGCAATGACCGGTAACATCCGTAAGTACTTCGCTGAGCATCCGGATCATTTTGATCCCCGCCAGTACCTGAAGCCCGCACGTCAGGCCGTTAAGGACATGGTAGCTCATAAGATTAAGTACGTACTTGGTTCGGATAACAAGATTTGATAGATAAGCGAGTGCTGACGTACCCGCGAAGCGGATTTTATGAACAAGAAGGGTCCCTGAAAACGCAAGTTTTCAAGGGGCCCTTATTTGTTCGTAAAATGTACGGACGAAGTCCGTGGCGTCAGCCGAGCGAACGAACACCGAGCGGGCTCTGCACGCGAGGGGGGGCTCTGCACGCGAGGGCACCACATGACCTCTTGACATTTTCCGCGGAAAATGATATGGTATCCCTACCGAAACGGAGGGCGCAAACTCCGACGGTTCTTTCCGGTAATCCCGAAGGGGAGCCGGGTCTTATTTCGGTCATATCGGCCGCATTACCCGCATACGAACGCACCTTGACAATTGATTCTTTCTGAAATTCTGCAATTCTTAATATCTATGATTCTGAAAGGACAATCCAAATGAAACAGAAACATAAAAGGACGAAGGTTTTTCTGCTGACGGTCTGTCTTGTGCTGTCTCTCTTTCCGGGGACGTCGTTCGCTTCCGGGAGCGGGACGGGGCTTGCTTATTCGATGACGACTCCGGTGTACTTTCTTCTGAAGGAGGAGCCGGCGGGGCGTTGGCTTGAGACCTATAACTGGATTCATACGATTAACATAGGCGGAGTGACACATCCCGCGTATTGCGTGGAGTCGATGAAGATGAGTCCCGAGGACGGGATGCTGTACCGGCAGGTGGATGCGTCGGGCATGAATTATTCGGAGACGACGATGTCGGGCATGCGCGAGATCTTACGGAACGGGTATCCGTACACGACGAAGATCTGCGGCATCGACTTCGGAAGCGATACCGTGAAGGCGCAGGCTGCGACGCAGGCAGCCATAAGAATGTGGGCTTCGTACCGGAAGGAGCAGGAGAACGCTTCCTACAACGTCTTTCTGTTCTGGAATCCCGAACCGAGGACCGGAAGCGCGCTGGTGAAAGCCGGCACGGCACCGGGAGCAGCGGATGTGTACAACGCGGCGATTGCACTCTTTTTGCTTGCAAAAAGCGGACAGACGACAACGATCACCGCTGCATTTGACTTGCAGACGATTACGCTTCCGGAAAGCACAGGCGGGGATTACTTCGAAATCTCGCTGACTCTTTCCCTGACCAACTGCGAGTACGGGACGCTTTCGTTCAGCGAGGCGGGCGCCGTAATCACGGGAGTGACCAGAGGAACCGCGGACCGGATTGAGAACGGAGCAACCGTAAAGGTACGGGTTCCGGCTTCCGCAGGCGGAAAGACGATGACGGTGCTCGCGAGCGGGTACAGCACGAAGGCGGTTTCTTCGCTTCAGTTCTACGCCGAGGATACGGGACACCGGCAGAGGCTTTTCGTCGGAAGGGCGGATCAGTACGGCGTGACCGTTAAGGAGCAGCACGTAAGCATTCCGTCTCCGACACCGACCCCGCATACCAATCCGGTATCCATCTCGAAGCGGGCGCTGACAACGTCATCTTCGGGCTCCGCGCCCGGCGGTTCGGAAGGCGACGCGCAGGAACTGAAAGGCGCAAGGCTTCAGATTCTCGACCGCAACCGAAACGTGCTTTTCGAGTGGGTGACGGACGGAAAGGAGAAGCAGCTGAACGCCGTGCTTGTTGCCGGTGAAACGTATATCCTCCATGAGGTGTCGGCGCCTCCCGGGTACGTGCTTGCGAAGGACCAGACATTTACCGTGAACTCGGACGGAACGATCAACAAAGTCGTGATGGAAGACAAACCGACGCGCGTCGAAATCAGCAAGAAATCCGGTCTGAACGGAGCGCTTCTTGCGGGAGCAAGAATGCAGATCTTCGACGGGAACACGCTTGTGCACGAGTGGGTGACGGACGGCGGCACGCACACGCTGGTCGGGCAGCTGACCGCGGGGAAGACGTACCGGCTGCATGAGGTTTCGGCACCGGCGGGGTACCTGATCGCGGCGGACGTCACATTTACCGTAGGAACGACAGGCGAATGGGACCATGTCGAGATGATCGACGATTACACGAAGGTCATCATCAGCAAAGTGAGCCTTGTGAGCGGCGAAGAGCTCGCCGGGGCGGAGCTGACGCTTACCGATGAAAGCGGGACGGAAGTCGCCTCGTGGGTGACCGACGGAACGCAGACGGTTGTCTCTGCGGTTCTGAATCCGGGCGAGACGTACACGCTTACGGAGGTCAGCGCGCCGCAGGGCTACCTGACGGCCGAAACCGTGTGCTTCCGCTACGGCGAGGACAGCCCGACCGTCGTGATGAAGGACGCGCCGACGGTCGTCGTGACCGCGAAGAAGGACCGCGCGACCGACGACTACCTGCCGGGAGCGAAGATGCAGATTCTCGACACCGCGGGAAATGTCATGGAGGAATGGGTCAGCACCGACTCGGACCACCGGACGGTCGCGAAGCTTGCGGCGGGAGAGAAGTACATCCTCCACGAGGCGGAGGCGCCTGAAGGGTATTCGGAAGGCGAGGATATCGAATTTACCGTCTCAAAGGACCGGCGGATTGATGAAATCGTCTGCTACAACATCCGCTCGGCGGTGCTCCCCGCGACGCTTCCGGCGCCGGAGACCGGCGACCGGTCGGCGAACTACGTGCTGTATGGAATTTTCGGCTTCCTGGCAGCAGTCAACACCGGAATTCTCGGGCGGCGCAGCAGAAAGCGGAAGCAATAGCATAACGGGGCATACCCGATAACTGCCGTACGGTTCGTGCGGCAGTTTTTTCGGTTGAAAAAATGCCGTGTAACCGATATAATGGTTATCAGCGGAAAGGAAAGGACTTACGATGAAATATAAACTGCTGATTCTTTTTACGATATTGCTCACGGCCATGGCCGTTACCGCCTGCGGGAAGGATAAGATGACCGTCGAAGGCGAGAACGAGAAGGGGCTGGGCTACTATAACTCCGGCGACTACGAAACCGCGCGGGAGTACTTTGAGCGTGCCCTGAAGCTGGAGCCGAACAACAGGGAAGTGCTTAATAACTACGGAATGGCGCTGATCCAGCTTCGTGAGAACGATCTCGCGCTCGAGCAGTTTAACAACGTCATCAACGAGAAGTCGACCACGAAGAAGACGCTGAAACTCAATAAGTTCGCCTACCGCGGCAAAGGCATCGCCTACATGCAGAAACTCGAGTTCCAGAACGCGCTCGACTGCTTCGTTGCGGCGCTTGCGATCAGCGCGGATTCCGACTGGAATGTCGACATTATGTACTACAAGGCCAACGCGCAGGAATGCCTCGGCGACACCGACACCGCAATCGAGTCGTACGGCGCGGTTCTCGAAATGGATCCGGGCAACGTGCTTGCGCTTCTTGCAAGAGGCAATCTGTACCGCGAGAAGGGGGACTCCTCCCGCGCGATTTCGGATTACGAGGCAGCGCTTTCGAAGGACAAGGAAAACTACTACGCATACATCGGCCTTTACACCTGCTACCGGGACAAAGGAGACGAAGAAAAGGCGAAGAGCGCGCTTGACACGGCAAGCCGTCTGAAGATTGAGAACAACGAGGACAAGTATCTGCTCGGACAGGTGCATTTCTATCAGGGCAACTACACCTCATCAAAGATTGAGATGCAGAACGCCGTCGAGAACGGCTTTACCGAGGCCAACTTCTTCCTTGCGGAGATTGCGATGCACGAGGAAGAGTACGAGAAGGCCATCGAATACTATGACATTTACCGCGCAAGCATCATTACGACGTCGCCGACCGTGTGCAACCAGGAAGCGGTCTGCTACCTTGCGCTGTTCGATTACGACAAGGCGCAGGAGATGATTAACCTGGGGCTTTCGTTCGGGGCCTCGGCGGCGCGCCAGCAGCTGCTTCGGAACCAGATTGCCGTCTATGAGGGACGGTACGATTTCCGGGCGGCGTACGATGCGTTCCAGACATACATCGTCGAGTACCCTTACGACGACGAGGCCATCGAGGAGTATAAATTCGTTAAGAAGAGACTTGGATATGATTGAGAATACCGAAACGAAGGAACGCGTGATTCTGGTCGCCGTTGCAGGCAATACTGCGGCAAATGACATCGATAACGTGAAGGAATCGCTCGCGGAACTCGGGGAACTCGTGAAGACCGCAGGGGCGGAGACCGTCGGGCAGGTGATTCAGAACCGCGAGACGGTGCATGCCGGGACATATATCGGCAAGGGCAAGATCGATGAGGTGGCGGAGCTCCTTCGGGAGACCGGCGCGGACGGAATACTTACCGACGACGAGTTGAGCCCCGCGCAGATGAAGAACCTTGAGGACGCGCTCGGGTGCAAGGTCATGGACCGCACGATGCTGATCCTCGACATCTTTGCAAAACACGCTTCCACAAAGGAAGGAACGATACAGGTCGAGCTGGCACAGTTAAAGTACCGCGCGACGAGGCTGATCGGCGCCGGAACGGCGATGTCGAGACTCGGCGGCGGAATCGGAACGAGAGGCCCCGGCGAGAAGAAACTCGAAGTGGACCGCCGGCTTATCAGAAACCGCATCAGCCAGCTGAATTCCGAACTGAAGGAAGTGCAGCAGAACCGTGAGACGCAGCGTGCAAGACGCGAGCGGTCGGCAGTGCCGGTCGTCGCGATTGTAGGCTACACGAACGCCGGCAAGTCGACGCTTCTTAACCGGCTGACGGGAGCGGGCGTATTGTCGGAGGACAAACTGTTCGCGACGCTTGACCCGACGACGAGAGCTTATAAGACCGCGGACGGACAGGAGATTCTGTTTACGGACACGGTCGGATTTATAAGGAAGCTGCCGCATCACCTTGTGGACGCGTTCCGCTCGACGCTTGAGGAAGCAAAGTACGCGGACCTCGTGCTGCATGTCGTGGATGCTTCGGGCGAAGCACCGGACGTGCAGATGGCGGTTGTTTACGAAACGCTCGGGAATCTCGGCGTGACCGACAAGCCGGTCGTCACCGCGCTCAACAAGCAGGACATCGCGCAGGGACGCATCTTAAAGGACCTGCGGGCCGACCGGGTCGTGAAGATTTCCGCGAAGACCGGCGAAGGCGTAGAGGAACTCGTCGACACAATCTGCGAAGTGCTTCGTGAGCAGAAGATCTATATTGAGAAAGTGATTCCGTACGCGGAAGCAGGCAAGGTTGCCGAAATCCGCCGGTACGGGGAGCTCCTCAGCGAGGAGTATGTCGCGGACGGTATTTCGGTGAAAGCATACCTGCCGAAAGATTTTCCGGGCACAATTTAAGAAAGGAGCACAACGCGGTTGAAATCCGGGCTTCGCCCGGCGCGTTGCGCGTAGGTCATCAGGACTCCGTCATTTGCTCCGCAACTGACACCTCATGACAAGAGGTAAATGAAAGATTACCCTTCCGAAAACCATAGTAAAACGGGGTTTCGGAAGGGTTTTTCCTTGTTTCGGGGAAATTTCTTTTACGTGAATAAAACCACAAGATGTAGTATTTTTTGTGAAAAATCACCAATAGATTTAGTTGACAACAAAAAACCGCTGTGCTATCATTAAGACAATCGCTTCCGTTCGCGGAAGCATGTTCAGTCGAAAGGAGAAGAGGGAATGATTCAAGTAGCAAAACGTGATGGGGAATTGCGGGATTTTGACATTCAGAAGATTTGCGGCGCGATTGAGAAGGCATTCAAGGCAACCCAGAAGGAGTACACGGATGACATCATCAACCTTCTGGCACTCCGCGTAACGTCCGAGTTTCAGAGCAAGGTGAAGGACGGCGTTGTGGAAGTGGAAGACATCCAGGACTGCGTCGAGCACGTGCTTGAGTCCACCGGTTACACCGATGTGGCCAAGGCGTACATCCTGTACCGTAAGAACCGCGAGAAGATGCGGAACATGAAGTCGACGATCC
>CAMZEW010000101.1:0-6153 GCA_947305875.1 uncultured Lachnoclostridium sp. | reverse complement strand
TATCCTCCGGCCGTTCGGTCTTGCGGACAAATGTGACGATGCTGTGGTCGGCATCGAGACAGCTCATCCACTCAAAGCCGTCCGGATCCTGATCAAGCTCGTAAAGTGCCGGATGCGACCGGTACAACTTATAAAGGTCTTTCACCATCCGGTGAATCTTGGCATTTAACGTACCGCCTTCATTCGCGTTATCGGTCAGCAGATGCCACTCGAGCGAACGCTCCTCGTTCCACTCGGAAAGCGGCGCCATATCCTGTCCCATGAACAGGAGCTTCTTGCCGGGATGCGTCATCATGAAGCCGTACGCAACTCGAAGGTTTGCGAACTTCTCTTCGTAGGTGCCGGGCATCTTGCCGAGCATCGAGCCTTTGCCGTGCACGACCTCGTCATGGGAGAACACGAGAATGAAGTTTTCGCTGTAAGCATAAATCATACTGAACGTAAGCGAACCGTGGCAGCCTCTGCGGAACAGCGGATCCTGGCGCATGTACATCGTGAAATCGTTCATCCAGCCCATATTCCATTTGAAGTCGAAGCCGAGTCCGTCGTCATTGAGATCGCCGGTAATCTTCGGCCATGCGGTCGACTCCTCGGCAATCATAAGCCGTCCCGGAAGACGCTTCTTCACGATGGAATTCAGATGCTTCAAAAGTTCAATCGCCTCGAGGTTTTCGTTGCCGCCGTACATGTTGGCAACCCACTCGCCGTCGTTCTTGCCGTAGTCAAGATACAGCATCGAAGCAACCGCGTCCATGCGGATGCCGTCTGCGTGATATTTCGAAAGCCAGAACAGAGCGCTTGCGATTAAGAAGTTCGAAACCTCCGGACGTCCGTAGTTGAAGATCAGCGTACCCCAATGCGGATGCGCGCCCTTGCGGGGATCCCAGTGCTCGTACAAGCACGTGCCGTCGAAATTCGAAAGACCGAACGTGTCTCTCGGAAAATGAGCCGGCACCCAGTCTAAGATAACGCCGATGCCCTGCTCGTGCATATAATTCATGAAGAACATGAAGTCCTCGGGACTTCCGTACCGCGCGGTCACGCTGTAGTAACCGGTCACCTGGTAGCCCCAGGAGGCGTCAAGCGGATGCTCCATAATCGGCATCAGTTCGATGTGGGTATACCCCATCTCCTTCACGTAATCCGCAATCATCACCGCCAGCTCGCGGTAGTTATAGAAGCTGCCGTTCTCCTCGGCAGGTTTCTTCCAGGAACCGAGGTGCACTTCGTAGATATTCATCGGGGAAGCCTTGAAATCCTTGCCCTTAAGACCGTTCAGGTACTTCTCGTCGGTCCAGGCAAAATTCCGGATGTCCGCAACCTTGCTTGCCGTTCCCGGACGGAGCTCGGAAGCGTTTGCGAACGGGTCCGCCTTCAGGTACGTAAGGCCGCCCTTGACTTTCAGCTCAAACTTATATAAATCTCCTGCCTTCGCTTCGGGGAGGAACAGCTCAAACACGCCGGTTCCGCCGAGTCTTCGCATCGGATTGCGGCGGCCGTCCCAGTGGTTGAAGTCGCCGACGACGCTGATCCGCATCACATTCGGCGCCCATACGGCGAAATACACGCCGTCCACACCGTCGACCGTCATCGGGTGCGCGCCGAGTTTCTCGTAAACCGTGTAATTGATGCCCGCATTGAAGGCCCTTAATTCCTCTTCGGTAATCTGCGGAGCAAACCGGTATGCGTCCTCGCAGACACGCTCGCCCTCTTCGTAGACGAAATGAAGCGTATACTTCGGAATCTTCTTCTCGGGGATGAGCACTGCGAAATACCCGCCTTCGTCAACCTTCTCCATGACGAATTCGTTCTTCCTCGTGGTGATGTACACCTCTTTCGCGTCCGGGTCATACGCACCGATCACAACGCCCGCGTCCGTTACGCGCGGACCGAGCACCTGATGCGGATTGTCATGCTCCGAGTAGACGACTGCCTCAATCTCGGGCCAGTTCATCAGCTTATACAAAGATTCATTCATATCGGTTTTCTCCTTCCGAAATGCAAATCATTCCATACAAAATCGGTTTACTCGTAATACCATGCGTCCTGCGTTGCTTCGTCCTGGTCTTCCTTCTTCGGCATGTAGATGCGAAGCACCTTCTCCATCGGGATCGAGAGGACGAGCATATAGATTGCCGGCGCCACAAGAACAATCGGCGAGAAGAGGATGTAATGCCACGCGAGCACGACACCGACAATTCCGAGCACGCCGTAGATCGTCGTCGAAAAGAAATGACGGATGGACATGTAAAAACTAAGCTTCAGGATCTTACCGGTCTTCATGGTGAACCGGGACAGAACCGGATAAACATATACGCTGACCATCGAGAACAGGATGAACTCAAACACGACAACCCAGTAGTAAACCTGTCCGAACGTGGACTCCGGCGCCATCGCGAGCGCAAAATGATAACTGTACCAGATCCATAATCCCGCCGCAATCTGCATCGCGCCGATAATCGCCGCCTGCTTGAAGTTCAGTTTGAACGAATGCCAGAACGTCTGGCCCGGATAGCTCCGGCTCCTCCGGATGTTCTTGGCAATCGCATAATAAAGTGAGGTGCAGGCCGGTCCGACGAACAGCAGAACGGTCAGCATCCACAGCAGGTCGAGGATAATCAGATCCCACATTTTGTTGAGTGCGGTGAAGAGTTTATTATCAACATCAAAGATTTTATTCATCATTTCCTCCGGGTTGAAAGCACATACATAGTTATTGTATCATATTTCACATTTGTTTACAATTACAGAAATGCAAAATCGTTGTGTTTGTGTTTCTTCGGAAAATGTGATAGAATAACCGTAGTTTCGGAAGGGAGAAAATGCCATGGAAAAGAAGAACTACGGACTGGTTCTCTGCGGCGGAGGCGGCAAGGGAGCCTATCAGATCGGCGTGTTCAAAGCGCTCCATGCGCTCGGCCTCGATTCGTGCATCCGCGGGATTGCGGGCGCATCGGCCGGAGCCCTGAACGCCGTGCTTTTCCTGAACGGAAGCTACGAGACCGCCGAGGAAGTCTGGACGAAGATCCGTCCGATTCAGTTTCTCGATATCGAGCCCGAAGGCTACTGCTCGAGGGAGGGTATCCTGAAACTCATGGATAAAAACATCGACCTGAACCGCGTTTCTTTAAGTCCGGTTCCAGCTTACATCAGCGTCACGCTTGCGGCGCCCGGAACCTACGAGAACGCAGGCAGGCTGAATACCGCGATGGCAAGCCTCAACCAGAACCCCGAGGACCGCGTTGGCGATTACCTTTTAGTCAACGGCCGGAAGCCCGAAGAAATCAAGAAGATTCTGCTCGCTTCGACCGCGATTCCGTTTATCTACGATCCGGTTGAGATTGACGGACAGCTGTACCGCGACGGCGGGCTTTTCGACAACGTTCCGATACGGCCGCTTCTTGAAATCGGCCTTAAGGACCTGATCATCGTAAAGTGCTCCGCGAACCAGCAATGCAACCCTTATCTGCTCTCGCAGGCCGATTCGGTACTCGAAATCGTGCCGAGCGCCGACATCGGTTCGCTGCTCACCGGAACGCTTGACTTTGACGGACGGAATGCGATGTACCGCCTGCAGGTGGGCTATTTCGACACCATCCGTTCGGTCGAATACTTCGACCGCCGGGCGCTCGGGCTGCCGCCCTCGGAAGCGGAGAAGCAGCAGCGCATCGCGCAGGACCTCGAGCGCGCCGTTTCGAATTCGAAGATGGCACAGCACCTCGAAAGCATCGACCGCAACCGGAGCAAACTCGACGAGATAATGAAAAAGTACGGACTGTAAAGCCCGTACTTTTTTAATGACTTCTTCTGCGGGAAGCTTCCTCTTCCCGTCTCTTCGCGGCCGCAGCCGCTTCCGTTATGGATGCTCCGAGTGAAGCGGAGCATTGCGACAGCTCTCCGATTCTTCCGGCGATCTGTCTTCGGATCTGTTCTTCCGACAGATTCCTTGCCTTTACGGGCAGGTCGGCAACATAGCCGTCCCTTCGGAGAAGCACGTGCACCTGGTTTCCGAGAACGAGAATCTCGCAGTCATCCTGAATGCTTCCCGAAAGCGAAAGCACCATGTCCTTGAGTTCCTCGGTCGGCGTCTCTCCCGCAATGTGGTAAAGGCCTCCTCTTCCGGAAGGCTCCGCATAAATCGCCTTATCGAAAAGCCCGCTCGCAAGATGCCTCTGTGCGAATTCTCCGGACATGTACCGAAGGGACGTGCCCGTGTTGTACGGAAGCGTAAATACCATCCAGTTGACTTCATAACGGCCTAAAAGAGGCGTCATATCGACCGTGGCGCGTTCAAACGGAATCCCGTTGCACACACCCGACATATATTCGCTGTTCGCGTCCGTGCCGAGTCCCGAAAGCAAGGTGAAAAGACTTTTTACATCCGGCCCCGCGGGAAGCAGCAGCCCGCTTCCGTCAATCAGCCGGTCGGGAAGCCCTTCCGTTGCGTTGAAATAGAAGTTCCCGCATACCGGAAGCCCCTCTTCATAAGCCGCCTTCTTAAGGAACGCAAGGCGCAGTTTCTTCTTCTGCCGTTTCCGGGCGATGAAGCGTCCGAACGATCCCCATGTCCAGTAAGCGCCGTAGAAAAGAAACACAAGTCCGAGGAACACC
Source organism: uncultured Lachnoclostridium sp. (assembly GCA_947305875.1). Lineage (GTDB taxonomy): Bacteria > Bacillota > Clostridia > Lachnospirales > Lachnospiraceae > ISDg. The sequence goes on along the minus strand of CAMZEW010000101.1, from coordinate 1,542 downwards.
AGCGCCCCCTCATCCTCGCTGTCAAGCGAAACAAGATGAAACCCCCATATGGTTAGCGGCAGAAAGGCGAACGAAATCGCCCGTCCGAGCCATACGGTAAAGAGTCTTTTTCTTTTAGCCTGCCTGTATTCCCTCTCGTAATCGGGAATCGGATTCTGATTCATCATGGAAATTCCTTCTTTTCGTAATCGGCTACCATTGTACTCGGAATACACGGTTTCGTCAATCATGTGTCCCATTTGCCGAAAGCCGAGGGGAGCGGGTACCGGGTTTTCAGTTCTTTAAGAGTTGCCCATACAAAGCCGTTCGCAGGCGTATCCGCACTGTCTCCTAAGAGCTCAATGCGGTAAGCGTTCATCTGCCATTCGATGTGGCTGAATATGTGCTTCGCACTCTTTTCTTTCTTTACCGAAACGACGTTTTGCTCCGTTTCTCCGGCAAATGTGACGGCCGCCGAAACAGCATCCTTCTTCTTAAGGTGTCCCGGCACGTTCGGGTACTCATACATGCCCGCAAGAAGCCCGTTTTCGGGGCGTTTATGAAGAAGGATTCTGCCGTCCTTCTCAACAAGGAAAACCGTCTTCTTTTCGATGCGTCTCGCTTTCTTCTCTCCTCTTACCGGAATCTCCGAAACCGCATCATCGCGATACGCAAAGCACAGGTGCGACAGCGGGCAGTCCGCGCAATGAGGCGCCCCGTTCGGAACACATACCGTTGCGCCGAGATCCATCAGCGCCTGATTGAGCGCGCCCGATTCCTCTGCGGGCATCACTTCCCGAAGTTCTGCCGCAATCCGTTTCCGGACTTCCGGAAGGTCGATTTTTTCGCGGCTCCCGGACACTCTTGAAAGCACCCGGAGAAGATTTCCGTCCACAGCCGGTTCGGGCTTATGAAACGCAATCGAAGCAATCGCACCCGCGGTGTAGTCGCCGATTCCGGGAAGTTTCCGAAGCTCCGTTACCTCACACGGCAGTTCCCCGTCATACTGCTCACAGATGACCTCGGCGGCCTTTTTCAGGTTGCGTGCACGGGAATAGTACCCGAGGCCTTCCCACAGCTTCATAAGCCGGTCATCCGGGCATTCCGAAAGCGCCTTTACATCCGGCAGCACATCGAGGAAACGCATGTAATAACCGCGTACCGCCTCGACTCTTGTCTGCTGAAGCATAATCTCCGACACCCACACATGATACGCCGAAGGGTCCTCCCTCCACGGCAGGACCCTTGCGTTATACCGGTACCAGTGTAACAGGTACGGAATCATTTCTTCGTATACGTTCATAACAACCTTTCCGGTTCGCGGGAATTAAGCAAGCGCGGGTGCGGCCGGCGCCTCGGCGCTGCCGCCGTTGTCTTCGGTGTTCTCCGAAGCCTCGGCGTCCTCCGTGCTTTCACCGTTCTCCGCCTCTTCGCCCTTTAATGCCTGCATCTGCAGCTGGGCCGTAACAAGCCCGTAGTAGATGCCCTTCTTCTCCATCAGCTCGTTGTGCGTGCCGACCTCGGCGATGTGGTGTCCGTCGATAACGACGAGACGGTCCGCAT
>CAMZEW010000100.1:0-6167 GCA_947305875.1 uncultured Lachnoclostridium sp. | reverse complement strand
CCACAGGGATTATCTCGGGGCGATTATGAACCTCGGAATCGAGCGTGAGAAGGTCGGAGATATTTATATGGACGGGCCATGTGCCTATGCCGTGGTTGATACTACAATGGTAGAATATATTGCGGAAAATCTGACACAGATCAGGCACACCCCCGTAAACTGTACCGAAATCGATGCGCTTCCGGAGGTGGCAGCAGGCAAAGGAGAAGAACTCTCGATTGCGGTCAGTTCGGAACGAATCGACGGAGTCATTGCGAAGACGTTTAATCTGTCCCGGAAGGAGGTGAATGAGCTGTTTCGGGAACGGAAGGTCTTCTTAAACGGAAGGCTCTGCGAGAATAACAGCCGGATTCTGAATGCCGGCGACATTGTGACGGTGCGCGGTTACGGGCGTGTCACATTTTTCGAGATTACCGGCGTAAGCCGGAAAGGGAAACAGTATGCCCGCGTTATGAAACTCGGGCGCATGAAGTGAGGAGGAGAAAAATGAGAAGGAGTATGTTTGCTGCGGTCTGTCTTGTTTCGCTTTTGCTTATGGCGTCCTGCGGAAAGAAAGAAACAGACAACCGGAAAGAAGTGAAAATTGACGATGTACAGAAGTTGCTTGCCGAATACCACGGCTTGAAAGACGGAGATTATAAGGTTATAGAGGAAACAAAGACAACCCCGCCGAATGAGATGTTTTCCGAATCCGGAAATGAATTTAAAGTGTACACCATTGAAATCAAAGGACAAGAGTATAGATTCGGACGATATGAAGACCTTTTTGCAATCGACGAAAGCATGAAGCTTCCGGAGTGCATATGGTATTCGGATTATTATGCTCCGGAGTTTTCGGCCAGAATAGCCGAAGTGATGAAAGCTTCTTCCCTGAACGAAGAGTATTTCCCCGGTTACAGCGATTACAAAGTCAGCTGCTCCGTTTTGCCTCTGTGGGTTGGTGAGGATGAAGTGGAACGGATCCGGAAAGGAGAGGCTGACCGGGAGCGCTGGGCGAATGAACTGGTGATGATCTGCGCGGGAATTAAGCTCGAGGTTACCGTGCCGGAACCGGTCAAATTGTCGGAAGAAGACATTGCGAAGATAAGGGAAGAATGGTTCTTCCTTAACGAGATAGATGTGACGTATAACGGTCAAAAAACGGAGTACTTTATACGGCTTGTGCAATGAAATCGAATGCCCTGACGCATCTTATCGGTATTATCCACAGGATTGGAAGGTTGAACAATGAAACGGGGAGTGTACGGATCAAGAAAGATTTTTGTGGTATTTTTGGTTGTGTTTGTCTTCGGGGTGATATCGGTTTCCTGCGGAGCATCTGAAGAGAAAAAGGAAGAGAAAAAGGAAGAGAAAAAGGAAGTCGAAGTGGAAGCGGTTCAGAAGCAGCTCAAAAAATACCACGGGTTAGAAAAAGGGAGTTACAAGATTTACAGAGAGCCACCTTATTTTATGGAGCAGGAATATCGTTATTCGCTGGTTGTTGACGGCATGGAGTACGGATTGTACGAGGTTGCGGAAACGAGGTGGTCTTCTGACTATTACGCGGACACATTTGCAAAGAGAATGGAATGGGTGGTGGCGAGAGATCTTTCGGCTTTGGGCATCCCAAAACCGGAAATCAGTGGAATCAAAGTTACAGTCAGAAATTTCCTTCCGTTATATGTGAATGCGGATGAAGTGGAAAGAATCTATAAAGGCGAGGCGAATCCCGCGTCGTGGCGAAATATGCTTAAAACTTACGGCATCGAAATTATTGTCAATCTTAACATTCCGGAATATTCCGTTACGGAAGACCAGATTACATGGATGAAAGAAGCCTGGTTCTTTGCCACGAAACTGAATTATACAAAAAGAAGTGGAAGAACAGAATATGACCTGCTTACGCAACAGTGAATCAATGCGGGGACAGTATTTCGGGACGGAAAAGGCAGTACATTTTTACGGAATACTCGGCGAGAAATGTGTGGCATTTTACGCTGTGATATGATACGATTAGAAAAGTAAATTTTTGACTTCGGAGGTACCTTATGGATCCTAACAAGAGACCGGAAACGATGGAAAGAATCACCACGCCTGAGCTCGCGAAAGCATTTATCGACGAGCAGGTTGCAGCGCTTCAGGCGCAGGTCGGTGACAAGAAGGTTTTGCTTGCCCTGTCGGGTGGCGTTGACAGCTCGGTAGTTGCTGCGCTCCTCATCAAGGCAATCGGCAAGAACCTCGTGTGCGTGCACGTTAACCACGGACTGTTAAGAAAGGGTGAGCCCGAGCAGGTTATCGAAGTGTTCCGCGGACAGATGGACGCGAACCTGATTTATGTTGACGCGGTTGACCGCTTCCTTGACAAACTCGCCGGCGTTGCCGATCCCGAGAAGAAGCGTAAGATCATAGGCAAGGAATTTATCGATGTTTTCGCTGAGGAAGCCCGCAAACTTGACGGCATTGAATTCCTTGCGCAGGGTACCATTTATCCCGACATTCTCGAGAGCCACGGCGTTAAGGCGCATCATAACGTAGGCGGCCTTCCGGAGGATCTGAATTTCGAGCTGGTTGAGCCCGTTAAGCTTCTTTATAAGGACGAGGTTCGTGTTGTCGGTAAGGCTCTCGGTCTTCCGGACAACATGGTATACCGTCAGCCGTTCCCGGGCCCGGGTCTCGGTGTCCGCTGCGTAGGCGCAATCACCCGTGACCGTCTTGAGTCGCTTCGTGAGGCAGACGCAATTGTCCGCGAGGAAATCGGCAAGCTCGATCCCGTGCCGTGGCAGTATTTCTGCGCAATCCCGGATTTCACCTCCACCGGTATCCGCTATGTTGACGGCAAAGGCGAGCGTTACATGGGCTGGGCGGTTGTCATCCGCGCCGTGAACACGGTTGACGCCGTTTATGCTTCCGTTCCCGAGATTCCGTTCAAGGTTCTCTGCACCATCCGCGACCGTATCATCGCTACGGTTCCGGGCGTAAACAGAGTGCTTTGGGACATCAGTGAAAAGCCTGTAAGCACGATTGAGTGGGAGTAATTAGTTTGATTTGTATGGGCCCGTGCCACGAGGCAAGGGCCTTTTTTCTTGCGGTTAGGGTTTTTTACTACGGAAATTCGAGATATGCGGGTGGACCGTAGTAAACCCGGAGAGTATTTGGAATGAAATCAAGCGGTTTTCGAAGAATTACTACGGAAAGACGGAATAAGCGAGTGGGCAGTAGCTATTATTTCTTAGTGTGCCCGACAAGGGGCTTGAATTCGGAATTTCTTACTACGGAATCTTTTAAATCTAAAGTTTGCAGTAGTAAAACTCTGAAAAGACAATGAAAACCAGGGATCGAGAAACGGTTTCTTACTACGGAAACTAAAGAAATCATCTGAAAGCGTAGCAATCTCCGCAAAGAAGAGTTTTAAAGGCGAAATAAAAGCCGTTAGAAAAGTAGGCGTATTAGTCACTGAAAACAACAATATTTCATGAGTTTTCAGTAGAAACAGCCTATCCTGAGGAAAAACACCGTAAAAGCTCCTCCCTTACTGAACCTCTGTTCAAGTGCCCGCTGTTATGATATAATATTTTGAAAAGTTACCCGGTAATGCGGAGGCGGAGAAGATGACAAGCCAGCAAAATAAAACAGCGATGATGACAAACCAACCACTCAAAGAAGAAAACCTGACACCCAGGCAGCGCAGAGCAGTAGAGTGTTTCAACAATAACATGCATTGTTCCCAGTCCGTGCTGTATGCATTCGCGGAAGAAAGCGGAATTCCGGAAGAGATGGCGTTCCGACTTGGTTCGTGTTTCGGAAGCGGAATGCGGAAGGGCAATGTGTGCGGAGCATGCGCCGGTGCGCTTATGGTACTTGGTTTGCTGTTCGGCGAAAGCCATATGGGTGACAAGGACGAGCGTCAGAGATCGAATCAGATGAATGATGAAATGATGAATCGTTTCGCGCAGGCAAATGGGACATGTATATGCAATGATTTGCTCGGATGTGACATTGCCACGGAGGAAGGGCGTCAGTATGCAAGATCTAACGGTCTGTTCAAAGAATTCTGCCCCAAAATGGTGACAAGCGCGGTTGAAATTCTTGAAGACATAATCCGCGAGATGAAAGAGTCATAGTCTGCAGGATGAAAGAGACATAATCTGCGAGATGAATGAGAAGAAACAAAAGGGTGAGTGAATTAAAGAGGTAAAACTATGGACGAATATAATGATTCAATCATCATAAAATCAGCCGAAACCGATGAGGAGTTATGCGGGAGAGGATATGTGCATTGCACTGCGTGGAAGGAAGCGTACAGAGGCATTGTATGCGACCGCTATCTGGATGCGATGACGGTAGAGGCCACAACAGCTCGTGCGCGGAATTTTCCGGATAATACTCTTGTTGCTAAGGATAAAGACAGAGTTGTAGGATTTGCGGTATACAGTCCGTCGAGAGATGAAGACCTGCCGGATGCGGGAGAAGTTGATGCAATCTATGTTCTTTCCGAGTATTACGGCCGTAAAGTAGGTTATCGATTGATGAACGAGGCGATTCTAAGGCTTGGCGAATGCGACACAATATTCGTGTGGGTGTTTGAGGAAAATGCGAGAGCGATTCGTTTTTATCACAGATACGGCTTTGAATTTGACGGAGCCAAAAAGCAGTGGACTCTCGGCGGTATACCCGTTTCTATTGTCAGAATGGTAATGAAGAGGAAGTAAATGCTTAGAGAAAGAGCTGGCAGTCTGTTTACGGTAGCATTAAAGGAGAGAGCGATGAGAGAAGTACAGCAAAGAAAAGAGCCGACCAAAAGTGAGCTGCTTAAAGGGGAGATTTCCTCGAACATCGTAGGGAATGTGTTTGTCCAGATACTTGCGCTTGGTTTTTTCTTCCTTGCGTGGGTGGCATCTTTCGATAATTCTGTTACGGGGGTTGTGATTCTTCTCGTAATCGGATTATTGTGGGAATGGCTGTTCATTCACCTGTTGCTGAAGATTCGAAAACTCAAGGCGCAGAAAGCGGAGGAGGATGCGCATCCGACGGTTCCGGTTACATTTGCCGAAGCCCTGTATAAGAATAAGGGATACACCTATGGCATCGCCTGTGAGCTGTACTGCAAGCAGTTTGCGAAAAATGAGAAAACGCTGACGGAGGAAGACAAGAAGATTATATGGGGAAACTCGTACGATGATTTTGCCTATCTGCTGATGTGGATTTTCGAAAACAATTACTATCAGCCCTCTGCAGAAATGGATGAGGATGATATTCGTGAGACGCGCAACTTCATAGCAAGAATTAAGCGCCACACGAAAACGCCTGCGGACTTTCTTGAAGGAAGCGAAGGATACTTCATGGAAGACGAGGTCAAGGAGAAGGCGCGGGCATTCGTCAAAGAGTATTTTGAAGGTACGTACCCGGATGAGGTGAAAGCATTTGCCAAAGAATATCTGAACGCCGAGCTCTACGGCTTCCCGTTCCGCTGGGAGGACTATGAGTCCTTCAAGCCCCGCATTGACGAGGCGTACCGGGAATATCAGCAAGGAAAGGCATAGTTAATGGAACAGGATGAAAAGAAAGCCTTATTCGACAAACTGAAAGTTCTTGCAATACCGCTCGCGCTGCAGAGCCTTCTGAATTCCCTGGTCGGAGCATCGGACGCTTTAATGCTCGGCCGGTTGAATCAAGATTCGATTTCGGCGGTTGCGCTGGCGAACCAGCTTTTCTTCGTGATGACGCTTTTTACCAGTTCGATTAAAAGCGCTGCCGGAATTCTTATCGCGCAATATTGGGGCAAGAAGGATTATAAAAATGCCGGGCGTTTCCTGGCAATGGCGATAAGAGCTTCGATATTGATCAGTCTATGTTTCTTCGTTGCCGCGTCTGTATTTCCGGAACAGGTTATGCGGATTTACACAACGGATACCAACCTCATAACCATCGGTGCGGGATATCTGCGTATCGTCGGTTTTTCTTATCTTTTTTCTGCGGTGGCACAATGCTTTTTGATGAACATGAAGATTGCCGGAGACGCGAAACTCAGCGTCATGATATCCGCTATCGTGGTAGTTGTGGATATGACAGCCGACTACTTTCTGATATACGGCAAATGCGGCATCCCGGCGCTCGGAGCCAACGGTTCCGCCTATTCTACAGTTGTAGTAGAAGCCATGTCGCTTGCGATTGTTCTGATATGGGCGAAG